>NZ_JBCOSQ010000040.1:0-45402 GCF_040920905.1 Butyricimonas sp. RTP31003st1_G1_RTP31003_210430
GTTTCCTCTTCGACTTTACTATTCAAAGATAAGCTTTAATTGGAAAAATGTTACCAACTATTTTTGGCCACATTACTTACTTAAAGGTCGGCATTTAGCCGACCTTTTATATCATCTTTATCTCGTATTTTAGTTTTGCTTGGAAATCAACAACCATGCATCAGCAAATTCCGGATATTGTTCACGAACTTTTAATAATTCTTCACGAGCGGATGCCTCTTCGTCAAATCCAGCAATACTTACCCGACTCATCCCTGCACTATTCTTCATGATAATGCTGTGATAACCCATCCCGTTCAATTTCGCCTGTAATTTCAAAGCATTATCCACGTTTGAAAAACTGCCGACAATCACGTTATAACGTTTCAACACGTCCCCGTGAGTCATAGTTACATTCTCTTCCCGAGAAACAACAGGTTTTGTATTTTCAGTTTTCTTTGTGGGATTTTGTGCCGTGGTTTGCACGTTTTCTTTCACTACAACAGTTTCTGTCTCCTCTTCCTCAAAAGGTGGTGCGTAAACACGTTTGTTAGTACCGCAACTGACAGTGATAAATGCCAATAAAATTACAGATACAATAATTCTCATTTTTCCCAATTTTTAATGTTATCAATCTTATATTAAAAAGACAAATTTAGTGATAATACATGAGAATTGGATTGGAATAAAAAAGATTTTTTCTTACATGAACGTAAAAAGAGGAAAACACAGATAAATCTAACACACCTTACCCTTCTAGGCTATTATTAATTGTTATAACAATATACCAAAACAAACATAATCCTCCTATCAAAAAACGAACGATTAATAATCATACAAATATAGGTTATTAATGGTTATTTTCACATGAAATTATGTTTTTATTAATTTTTTTATTCTCAGTGTGAAAGAGGCTCTAGTTAGTATTTGGTCTTATCATAACGAAATCAGTACTTTTTACTATTATTAATCGTTGGTTTAAAGATACGGCATTTACATGGAAAGTCAAATAACAACAAATTTCTGGGGACAAGACAGCGATAAAGCTTTCCGCTATTTATATGACAAATACGCATCAACATTGCGCTATTTCTCAGCTAAATATGTAGATGATGATGCGACCATTGAAGATGTAGTACAAGATGCCTTTCTCAATTTGTGGGAAAAAAGGAACGAATTTAAAACAGAAAGCACGATAAAAGCTTATTTATACAAAATCGTACGTAGTTTCTCTGTCGATACCATCCGTCGCAGAAACATTGCGAATCGATATGCCGAGAAAATTGTTCTCGAAGAAGAAGATCAAGAATTCTTTCTGGAAAACATCGTCGAATCAGAAGTTTTCCAGATGATCCAAACCGTCTTTAACGAACTCTCCCCTTCTTGCCGAGAAGTGTACCAACTCAGTCTTCATGGGAAATCTCATGAAGAAATTTCCCAGTTACTGGACATATCGATAAATACAGTGAAAAAGCACAAGAACAATGCTAATCACTATATGCGGGAAAGATTGAAACACGTGCTTTCCATATTTTTATGCATCTAACTTAAAATTTCATATTATCAAGGAAACTATATTTCTTTCACTCTATCTTCATTTTTTACTCCCCGACCACTTTTCTTTACACGATCACATAGGCGTCCAAAATTATAGACCAGGGTAAACGACACCCACCGACCTCGCCATTGTTCATCTTTGTCGTAGTAAAACGAGTCTGTTTCTTTCACGTTTTCCACATTGATATGTTTCCATAAAAACTTGTCCATATCAACTAGGAAAGATAACTTTGAAGTAAAAGCATATTCTCCTCTCAAAGTAGCTGTTGTGAGATATTCAAATTTTGTATGTTGTACAGACGTTGACATAGGACGAATATTTCCAATAATTCCAAGAGTTGCCTTTTTGAATAATGTAACATAAACTCCCGCAGCTGCTTTAAAATTCCAAAGAGGAAAATTACTTCTAGTGATAGAATAATACGTATATTTTGCCTCTCCCGTACACCATATTTGAAGTTTATCGGGGACTTTGTATTCAAAGTTCATATTAAAAGAAAGCATTTCCGAACGATTCATATTCCTGTAAGTAGTGACAAGCGCTCCTGTTTCATTCGTGTAGTCATAAGGATATATGGCATTACCCGAATGTTTATACTTTGCTGAAAAAGCTAAACTCGTCTTTTCTGTATAAAAGCGATAACTCATCGAGAGCAACTGGGATATTTCCGGTTCTAAATCAGGATTACCAACTTTCCAATGTGAAGGATCAGAACGATCTACAAAAGGATTCAAATAATAAATATCTGGTCGGAAAGAAGGCACTGAATATAATATTGAAAACGTAGATTTCCGACTTAATAAAAATATAGCAGAAGCACTGGGAGTTACATTAAAGAAATTCTTTCGTACCTTTTTGCTCTTCTTACTGAATTGCATATCATTTATTGTTTTCTCAAAACTCACTTCTGCCCTTAAACTCATTTTGACTGTAGAAAAAGAATAACTTGCCCGAAATGCCGGAACATATTGATCATAATTCAATTCCTCATCACTGCGATACTGTCTGGCAACAAGTTTAGCCGTCAGGAAATATGAATGTTTCTCATTTATTGGATTCGTAAAATCCACTCCTGTTGTGTGTTCCGTTAAACGCAAGCTATTCTTAAATATTCCCCTAGAATCCTCTATCCCCAACATCCCTGTTAACTCCTGTCCATACTGTTTTTTCCCTTGATTATTTTCCACGCCATACGTGGCAGTAAAAAGCCTCCCTTCTTTATTCCGGAACGACTTCTGATAATTAATTTTTCCATTCCACCGCTCCTCTCTGTTGATATTTCTATTTTCAAAGGAATAAATTTGTACCTTGTTATCTTTTTTATTCCATATCGTAGTTTTTCCTTCCTGAAACTCCCTTTCCCGATAGTAGGTGTATTGCCCGGTAAAGGTGAGTAAATCATTGTCTGAAAAATCGTAACTTGCGTTTAATTGTAACTCATGCGAATCATCTTTCGACCAAGTTATCAATTCTGATTCCGTTCTGTGTATCGTGTCATCCCTATAATTTATTACCTTTGTCTTATCTGTTAACTCCGAATAATAGGTGTATCCCGGTTGATAATTCACGTTATACACCAATTTCCCAATTTTTGAAGTTACCCCTAAATTCGGTTTAATGAAGTCTTTACCGAAATCAATCATAATATTCCCGACAATACCATCCGGCAAACTCCCCTTTGTCACGATATTAATCACGGCAGTCTTATCACTGTATTGTCCTTGTGGCGAGGTGATTAATTCGACTTGTTTCATCTTATCTCCTTGTAACAGTCGAGCCACGTATTGATTTGCCTCCGAAAGAAAAAGATTCTTTTTCCCGTTAATCGTAATCACGAAATTCGTCTCTCCCATCACTTGTAATTGTTTCGTTTTCAAGTCAATATTAACAAACGGAAGTTTCTCTAGTATCTGCATCGCCACAGAATTTTTGGCCATTGAATCTTGCTCCACATCATATATGATCCGATCTACTTTCGTTGTTAAAGATTTCTTGTGCTTTATCACTGTTACTTCATCCAAGGTAATCCCTTCTTTTATTCTAAACACACCTAAATCTCCTCGATTTCCCTCTATCAAAATATTTTGTTGTAAAATCTCGAATCCTACACAGGATATGTTCAATTTATACATCCCCTTTTCCACGGCTTGGATTAAAAAGAAACCATCATCACCACTTACAGCATGGGCAACAACCTTTAAATCTGAATTTAGTAAAATAACATGAGCTTGAGAAACAGGTTTCTCCTCCAAGGTTTTGACATAACCTTGTAAGATTTGTCCAGTTCCTTTACAAACGACCAAGAAAAATAATATCAAAAATAATATTCCTTTTTTCATTAGATTTCCTATAACTTTTTATTCAAATTAGATTTCTTCACGCAAGAACTTAAATTCTGAATTTATTATCGTCTCTATATTAGTGTTTTCGCCTTCTCGATTATTACTACATTCATGACTTCTTCACCCACTTCACCGCATCCGCAAAAACCAATTGTTCCGGGAAAGCCCCTTTATCATGTAAAATTAGTTTTACTTTACCCTTGACTAGCGGGAGAACACCTACTTGGATCCAACCACATTGAGGCATTTGTTGCTGGTAAGAATATTCTTCCTTTCGTCCGAGATTGTCTGACAGATAAATGTTTTGCAGTCCATTTCGGAGAAACGACATCACAATATCCGCACGATAATCTCCTTGCTCCAACGTGTAATAATAGGCCACTGAATCAGCTTGCCTTTGGTACCTGAAATCCAGGTCTAACTTGTATATAGACACCCCATACTCTCCTTGTTCCGGAATTTCCGTTTTCCATTCCGCACGGGCCTGGCTGTTTTTCGTCTTTTTACCTAAAAAACTCCGTACTGGAAAACCGTAAGCATCTATATAAACGGAACTAACCCATCCCGGGGCATTGTCGGTCAGAAAATCGACCCCACTATCTTCCACGATCATCTTATTCTGCAATAATTTCCCTAACAAGGATTCTTTCGTCTCCGAAGCGAAAACATGAAATCCTTGATCCTCATTGTCCACGACAATCTCTCCTGAAGGCGGTAAAAAGCAAAAGGGTTCCAACTTTTTCCGTCCCGCATGAACAAGCACTTCCTGGGGAAATTCCATGAAATTGTAAATATAATTACCCGGGATATTCTGCGCCAAATTAGTTTGCAAGATCACACCTCCTACACTATGAGGTAACGGGAAACAAATCCGGGAACATTCACCGGCCCGGATCATAAAATCCCCTACATTCAACAAATCTCTTGAACCATCGCCTTTATCCGTGTACGCGGAAATAATTCCGTTCACGTCTGAAGAATTCCATACACTGAAAGCAAGCATCGGCCCTTCGTTTCCCTTCCCCGTGTATTGTTCAATATCTTGTACACGAAGCGCGGCAAGTCCATGTTGGTCATACAATTCGCGTGTTGCCTCAACAAGATCGAAATTAAATTCACGTTCAAATTCTTCCGCCAGGCATTCGAAAGTAATGCGAGAAAAAGAATTCCTAGATCGGAATTTGTTCATGAAAACAGCAAAACTATCCTGATTCACTTTTATGTTAATCTGTTTTCTCAAATAAGCGGCTTTTAGCTTGTAAATGGCATCTAAATCACAAGACTTTCCCGTTCCTTTCAATACATCTCGTAAACTTTGCGAAGAAAGAGTCCGTATCGCTTTATGTTCACCGGTTTCTCCGACCTTGTATAATTCCCATTGTATATCAACTTGATTATTTGCTCGCATTCCTGTCATAATTCGATTAATGCCCGGAAAATTTTCAGAATAAATGTAATCGCTAAAATCAGTAAACATGGGAAGAATTGAAGCCGGATTCTTTATTATTTCCGGTGTAATTTGCTGCCCGGCAATAAAATCCGGCAACGCCATTTTTCTCAACACGCTAATTTCTTCCCCTACATTCGCCGTACAAAAATTACGAATCGCCTCACTTTCGATCTCTGTTCTAGAACTTCCGGTAACGGCTTTTTCTCTTTTATCCGCATACTCCTTTAAGGGAAGATAATCTGATTGATCGCAACAATTTTCCGGTTTAAAGATTAATTCCGGTTGAATCCGTTCACTCCTTTTCCTATTTTCGCCACGATAAGCACAAAAACTAACCGGGGTTTCAATGAAAGTCAATTTATGAAAAGGATAAACTTCTCCGGTTAGTTTTTCAAAATATGCTTTAGCCTCACCAATTCCTTGCACAAGCCCTTCTCTAGTCGCCTCAAGCGAAGAGAACAAGGCTCCTTTTTCATCAAAATAATACAATTCAAAACAAGTATCGTCAATCGTAATCTCTCGTTTATTATACCTGCCCATGCACAATGTTAATCCCGGCAATGCGTGAGCATGATCAAAACGAGTTCCATCCCCCGTTTGTGAAGCCTCTCCTTGAGATATAACGGTATAACTTGAATCATGGATAACGGTTAACACGTAATCCGTAAAATACCTGTCGGCAAATTGTAATGCCACGGGAGATGTCTGAAACTCCACAGTCGGATACCATAAACATTCGGGAGTTAACAACGTGTATTCATCATCAACCAAAGCTGTATGTTTCCCGTATCTCAAAATATTAATACTCCATTGTGTCGCGTAATAATCCTGATCCGGAATATCTAAATAACAAACACTCTCGTCAATTTCTCCGGCATAACGAATCACGAACTCTTTCGCCTCTCCCGGCTCCAAAGAATGGTGTAATGATATGGCAAAATCTTTTCGATCGAAATTCACGCTAGTCTCTCCAGTCGTTATGCCATCAACATATAATCCGGGATTCAGGAAAAGGAAAAATCCATCTATTTTTTCCCGGTAGGGATTACGAATAGTCAGCGTGTCATTCACGATCATCCGAGTTCGATGTTGGCTATACTCGATATGTTGACGGATAATTTCCACACGTTTCCGTGTTGCATACTCCATGTACAATTTCACAAACTCCTGTCTTTTCTGTCGGTCTTTTTCAAAATGGAAATAATAAGTTCCTCCTACCCAGATTCCTGTAATCAGCACAATAACCCCCATCCATTGTATCCATCGTCTATTTCCGGGATTATTCGGTAAACGTTTCAATCTAACTACAGATAGCAACATGAAGGCAATACCTAACATGGCAAATGCGATTCGTTGAGTCACATACGGGAAAAGTCCCACGTGTTTTCCCGTGGCATCCGAGAACACATTAGGTATCGAAATCGCCAGATAGTCCAAACTGCCATATAAATAATCCGTCAAAACAAAAACATTAAAAAAGATATATCCTATCAAGCACAATAACGCCACAGGCCATATTTTTATCGTGACGGTTATCCACAAAGTTATCCCGACCAAAAACAATAAAGAAGGGAGAGTTAATGTCATGAAATAAAATACATACGGGAAAAAAACAGGAGATGATTGCATTGAAAATTGATGGAACCCCCATGTAATCACAATGACCAGCACGTTCAACACCACGAAACTCCCCACAACAGCCAGTAATTTCCCCATTGCGTAATCGCCATTCCCATGAGAACGTGTGCTTAGCGATTCAAAAGAGTCTAAAGAACGATCTCTCCGGATAAAATCACCCGCTATAAAGAGGATAAAAATTCCCTGAATAAAATTGAAAAGAAAAGCACTCACGAAAGGAATCGAACAAGATAGTGCATTCAGAAAATGAATAGGAAAGTCCACTTGTATAAACCATTGAGCCGCCAGACTCCCACCTATCAATAAAAACACGAGAAAAATGAATAACCAATTTCTCCTTAGTAGCTTTGCCTCATAGTGACTGATTAATAGTATTTGATTGATATTCATAATTCTCGCGTTTTAAGTTATTAAAATATTTAAGCCTATTACCTGTTACTAAATGTTGTTGGGCCCTTACTTACACGCAAGCTTCTCCTAAAAAGCTTAACAAGCACATTAATTTCATAATTATATTCATGTGTTTTTACAACATTTCTTTCTAAAAATTTTATACCCTTGTAATGCCATAAGTAGCATAACTGCACCTATCCCCCACCACATCCACGAAAGACTTTTACTAGCATTTAAAAGTTTCATCTTTACAATTGGAGATCTATTCACCATATCATTTTTCCAAGTGACACGAACTTCCTCGATTGGTTCATACCCTTCTTTACTAAATTGGAGATAATACGTTCCAAAGTTTTGTATTTCTATTTTCTTAATCTGCCCTTTAAAATCAGTTTTATTAACAACTTCTTCTTTTACAAACTGATGAAGGCTATCATATACAATTACCTTAGGTTTATCAATAGGATTTCCTTCTAAATCAAACACACCGATCTTTATTATTGGTTCAGCATTCTGTGGCAGAGCTCTCGTCAGCGGACAGAATCCTAATAGGAATCCTAACAAACACACGAATTTCATTGCTAGATTTATCATTTTTTACAACATTCTCAATTTTTTCCATTCTCGGATTCGTAAGTCAAACCATCCCATCCGGAGAGAACTAATTTTTTCTCAGAATCTTTGCCTCCTAGTGACTGATTAATATATTCCTAAAAAACAATCTTTATTTAGAACGCTTTTTCCGAATCAACCATGCCCCACCCAATAAGACAAGAATTCCCACGCAGACATACCACCAAACACGGGGAGAAAGAGCTGTATTTAAATCTCTTTTCATTACAACATCGGGAGATGAGTTCATAATTCGATTTCTAAATTCAACTTCCGTCGATATGGTCTCGTACCCGTCTTTAGAAAAAATTAAAAAATATCTCCCATAATCCTCTACCCAAATTTTTTGAATCGAACCGTGTCCTGTCGTTTCAGCCTCTCCTTCAAATAAAAAGTTATGCAAACTATCATATACAGCTACATGTGGCTGTTCTATTGGATTATTTTCTTCATCCATAACCCGGATCATAATGTCACGTTTTACCGATTTCTGAGCCATTATCAAGGAACAGCAAAACATACAGAGAAGTAAAAATATTAATTTCATTGGATCATTTTTTATAGAATTTATATTCATTCAACATTCACCCTCATATCATCCTTGTCCTGGCCATTTACCAGGTAATGTGATCGTCAAATAAAGCATTTTAGTATTGCGGTCTAAAA
Source organism: Butyricimonas sp. RTP31003st1_G1_RTP31003_210430 (assembly GCF_040920905.1). Lineage (NCBI taxonomy): Bacteria > Pseudomonadati > Bacteroidota > Bacteroidia > Bacteroidales > Odoribacteraceae > Butyricimonas > Butyricimonas sp. RTP31003st1_G1_RTP31003_210430. The sequence goes on from NZ_JBCOSQ010000040.1 coordinate 8,639, forward strand.
TAAAACTTGTTTTAGGTTTGGGATCCAAAAAATGAGTTGGATTTTGAACAAATACATCACAATGATTTATTGGAGATACAGTAAAATAAGCATCTCCATTTTCATCAGTTGAACTAATCTGCCATCCTTTTCCTGCTTCGTATATCTTCACTTCAACACCTTTAAGACGAATCCCATCTACGTCTAATATCTTGATACAAACATTATTATCTTTTGCAACAAATACTCCAGATGTCATAAATAAAAACATCATTACAACAAAATATTTCATATTAACTATTTTATGTTTGTTATTCAATTTCTATAAATATCTATTCAATATTCATAATAGCATCAAGCTTCACTATTATTTTTTACAACACGCTCAATTTCCTCCATTCCCGGATTGGTATCCAAAACCATCCCATCCGGAGAAATCAAGTATAGAGTAGGCAAAAATTCTACCTTATAATCATCGGCTGTATCACTTCCGTTTATCTCCTGATCAACACGTAATTGTTTCCATATAGGTTGATCCTCTTCCACGGCTTTTAACCAATCCTCCTTTTTCTTGTCACAGGAAATAGCAATCACTTCAATCCCTAATTCTTGCAGACGACCATATTCTTTTTTCAACTCTTTAATCTTCATGCGACATGGTTTACACCAAGAAGCCCAAAAGTCAATCAATAAATATTTCCCCTTGTAATCCGACAATTTTACGTTTTCCCCCTTTAGATCCGGCAAAGTAAAATCCGGGGCTTTACCCGTTAATTGTTTTTGTTTTGCCGCCTCATATTTTTCCATGATCTCCTTTCTTATTTCCGAATCAGGTCCATCCCCCATTGCTTTTACAGCTCGTGTGAATAATTTAAAATCATAACTGATTATCCACATATTATCCTGTACCAACATGGCCGCCACAAAAGTACCACTGAAATCAGTCACCATATCCAATAGCAGATCGTTCCCTTGTTTCCATAATCGTTCATTTTCTCGTCCCAATGACTCTAAATCCCCTTCATCCCTTGTTTCTGCCATTCGTTTTTGCAAATCGAACCTTTCCGTCGAGTTCTTCTCGATCTTTTCGAGATGAGCGTTTAACCGGGATTGCATTCCTTCCTGCCCGGTCTCGACTAAATAATTATTACCTATCTTTTTCAACTGGTACTCTCCGGGTTCTGAATAAAAATAAACTCTTCCACCATAGTTTCCCATATTTAAATAAAGCAAACGATTCCCCGCCTTACCTTTTAATGTAAAAGTACGATCCCCACGTACCGTACTTTTTGCAAGAGTATCAGCACCTTTCCCTTCCCCCGTGAGTAAATAAACTTCAGTGGCTTTACTATTTTCGGGCAGGGTACCCTGAAGGGTATAATAATCCGAAGGTGTACATGCTAGGCACGCCACACCCAATACAATACAATCTATAATTTTCATGTTGTAAGAGGTATATATTTCAAAGGAGACGCTTCAAGCATCTCCTTTGAAAAACGATTCATTAAAAAGAACTAGGAAAATAACTATAACTAACCATAGACATAGACGGATCGACATAATGCATCTTCACCACTTTCCCCTCTCCTTCCAGCACGCGCACCGGCTTTCCATAAGGCTTACCTCCTAGAATCTCGTATAAATACACTTTATACTTTCCATCCTTATGAGTAGCAAATACCAAATAATCAAAGTTTTTATCAGCATTATCAGAACCCGACCAGTAACGATTACTAATATAAGTAATCTCTTCTCCCGTAGCCATATCCGTCGGTCGAAGTAACTCTTCCGTATTCTGTACCAGATCATACATATACAATTGATTATCGTTTACAAAATACATCACTTTAGCTGTCAACTCATTCACGGCAAACAGATTCGCCCCGTTCAATTTAGACGAAGTTGCAACTTCTGTTACCTTTTCAATCGGATTAGAAGGAGCCATTCCCAACACTAACTGGTAAATATAATGTTTTCCTGCAGTATTCTCATCTTCAAACAAAGCATACCCTGTACTCTTTTTATCCATGTAATTCTTTCCAAAGAATTTCAGATGGTGAGTTATACCGTTAGGCTTATTTGGCTTTTCTTCATTATTCTCGTCTAAATCACTATAAGTATGCAAACTACCATTATAGTCCAAAAACAAAAAGCGTCCTTTCAATTCGTCTAAATAATAAAAACAAGTACTTGCGAACACACCGTTTCGATTAGGCTTTGTTTCTTCGTCATCATTTACCATAGCGGGGAATCCGAACTTTCCCGTTCCTAACAAATCCCAAAGGGATGCCTGTGTGGAAAAGTATGCTCCTTTATCTGAAATATATCCGACCCCGTATGCATTTCGCCACACATAATACGGCTTTTCTTCGGGAGCCTCACCACCAAGGAACATATTACTATGAGTGTAAATCGTACTCATATCCTCGATATTAGAAATCCGGACATCCTTCTCCGTGCAAACAGTTAAAGCCTTCGTAATCACGTATTCTGCCGTGGTTTCATCAACAAAACAATATCCGGGATCTAAGCCTAAGCTAACCGGCGCATCAGGCATATGTTCCCCATCCATTTTCAAGAAAATATTATCCACTAAACTGTTATCAGAAGCGTGCAAATCCACGTCTGTTGAATTTCCCATATCTTTCAACAGGTAGAAACCTTCTGAAAATTTAGTCACCACGCTCAAAGACATCACCTGATACGTTTCCAGCTTATTGCTCTTATTCGTTACCCGAAATGTCAAATCATAAAACCCTTGTTTAATATTTACCGGAAAATCCAACACTCGATCAGTTCCAATCGTGTCCAGTATTATTTCTATTTTATTGGAAGTCGTACCCGACCCTTTCGTCAGGTTCAACGTCCATAAATATTCAAAATCACTCTCCCCACCCGTTGCCGTAACGGTTGGTTCCAGATGAAGAACATCCTGGTAGGACGTTTTCGTGTAACTCTTTTCCAATCCTTCAGTATTAATCGTACTGATTTCATGATAGTCATAGTTTCCCTCGTCGTCATAACATGCCGAAACAAGTAACGCAAATAAACAGACTGATAATATATTGTATATTTTCTTTTTCATAACTTGTCATTATTATCTTTCATACCGGGTAAATCTAACTAACGCTCCTTCCGTTTCACCGGGCTCCGGTGCCTCTCGAAGAGGTTCTTCACCTCTGGCAGCTCTCGCCTCATTTTCAGCAGCCAATTTCCGAGTGAAGAAATAGAACCAATAATCCGTCATTCCCATGTCAACACTATTCGGATTGCCAACTAACGAATAGAAAAAGTCATCGTTCATCTTGATTCCTAAATCTGCCGTGGCATCAATCATAAACTGATGTTTCACTTTACCATATTTTCCAGCGAAATAATACGATGCATAAAAATCCCAGTATTTCGGTTGCATCAATATATCTGCCACCCGAATGATCTTCTTCTGATATTTTTCGTAGCCGGGAATAAAGTTTTCATTGTGACCGATCTGAACACATAATGTCACCTCCTGTTGTTTTAATGAAGGATCACGTTTTAATATTATCGGAAAACGTACGGTATTTTTTCCCGCTGGAATCTTATAATAATCGGCAACAAGCGGATCATCAAAAGCAATATAATGCTTTCCTACCACGGCTTGTTCTCCCTCTCCTTTCTTCACTTGTTCCAGTGCAAACGAACGTTCATGATCTTCGACATACCCCATCGTTTCAACTTCCAACCAAACGGTATCGAATACCCGGGTTTCAACATCGTAAACAAATGTACGAGGAATCACGGTATCGGCCATCGTGAATGGCTCATATATAAAATTCAAACGATTCTCCGGTGAATTATACACCCCCATCTCATCTTCACATGCGAATAATCCGAAAACCGGTAATAACCATAGTATATATTTATTTATCTTTTTCATAGCTTTCTACTTTTAATTTGCGTTCAGTTCTGTACTTGGTAATGGCACAATATAATCCTGTTCGCCAACCTCCCGATCCGTCTTCCATAACATATTTTTTATTCCCAAACGTTTGTAAGTATAGAACATTTGTCCTTCTCCAAAGAATTCTCTACGATATTCCCGGATTATCTCGGTCATCAACTGTTCTTGTTGTAAAGGAGACGCATCCACGTTTCTCGCTTTCATATAAGGAATATAAAGAGCATTAGCCTCATTCAGCGTGGGAGCAGATTCGATAGCAATCAAGTACATCTCGGACAAACGAATCAATGGAACCACCTGTTTCTGCGTGGCCAACACTTCCATATCCGTGTTCGTGGTTGAGGACGGTTGATTGTACTTTTTTAGCAAAGGTTTTATAGCTCCTTGATTATCAGGTGTACGATCCCACACTTGCACTCGGTTATTCACGGCCGTAGATTGTCCGGCAAACAAATCATTATTAAACTGTTTTTCTGTAAGGTATATTTTTTCAGCTTGATCTGATTTAAATAATTTCTCTGTATTACTTTCAATCTCGTAATTACTTAAAGCCAAAATACACTCTGAAGGCAAAGCAAAATTACTACTACTAATATCTCCCGCTCCCGCCAATTCCAAAACTTTCTTACCATTCTTATCGACGGCATCAATAATTTCTTTTGCTGCAGTATATGCTTCTGTTTTCTTCCCCATATACATATACAACCTTGCCCGAATCGCTTTCACAGCATAATAATTGAAACGGAAACGTCTAAATCCCATAAACTCGTCCGCCAGCTCTACATTATAATTTTTTGTATCGAAGAAATTATCTAATTCTTGGAAAGAATAAGTAAATAACGGATCATGATCTTTAAACAAAGCTTCAGCCGCATCTAAATCAGCAAGAATCAAATTCGTGAAATCATTATATGAATAATGCGGAATCATCACCGTGGACACGGTTTTAGCATACGCCAAAGATACCTGTTTATCAGTGTTTTGCGGCATTTGCCCAAACAAACGTAATATTTCCATGTGACAAAATGCCCGAATCGTTAATGCCTCTGCCTCTACAATTGCCCGCATATCCTCGTTCGTGATCACCTCCTTATGCTCGGGCATATTCTGTAGTATAATATTGGCTTGGGCAATTGTATTATACATCTCCCCGTAAATTGCGGATATTAATGTCTTCGGATAATCGTTTTCATATTTGAAAGCCTTGAGATCCTCTGCCCCCCGATAATTACTCTCCTGATAACTCCAATGTTGGGCCATAAATTCAATATCCGTAATCGTCAAACTTAGCCCATATAAATTTTTGGAATTCAATTTAATATAGCAGGCAGTCAAGGCATTTTTAAACCCAGAAACCGACTCGAACATATCTTTTTCATCGGTTTGAGTCTCCGGCTTTACATCCAGCCAATCATTACAAGAGGCTAGCGATAAAGTTGCGAATAACGTGATATATAGTAAAATTCTTTTCATAATACCATTGTTTAAAACATTAATGAAAGGGTTAAAGCCAGTCTGCGGGCAAACGGATAAGAAGTTCCTCTTTCACGCTTGATAGAAGAAATATAGAATATATCCGACATATTAGCCCCGATACTGATTGTCTCAACTTTCCACTTGTCACGCAGGAAATCTGAATGTAACCGATACTCCACACTGGCACTTTGGAATTGGAACACGTTATCATCCATCACGAAACGGGAAGTCGCTTTTGTCTCCACGGAACCGTATCCCTTGTAAGGTTTCACGTCTCCAATATACTGCCATCTCTTTTTCAACACCCGACTATCAACATTATTCTTATCAATTTCACCATTAGTCACTTCCACCTTGTTAAGTAATGTCTCGTTATATTGTTGTCCTCCCCATTGATAAGCAAATGACAGATTAACAGAAAGATCCTTCCAAGCAAAGTAAGTACTGATATTACCCCTGTATTTGGGCTCATCAACTCCAAAATAACGCTTGTCGGATGGATTCCATTTATCCGTGATATTCCCATTCTTATCCAAGAAAATTTCATATCCGGTACTCGGATCAATTCCCATGGAAGGAACAGCCCAAATTGAATTCTGTGCATACCCTTCATACAATAACTGATTGATCTCTACATTTTTTGACTTATAAAGCTCATTCTGCCGTTTGATCGCTTCTGAGAGCTTGGTAATTTCATTCTTCGTGTAAGCTAATTTTGCTGTCATAGACCAGATGATATTCCGGTGCGTATCACGCATTAAATATCCACTAATCATGGCCTCGTAGCCCGTATTTTTCACCTCTCCCACGTTATCCACGTAAGAACTGAATCCGTTCGCCAAAGGCAAATCCATTTGAGACAACAAATTAGAAGTCTTTTTACTATAAATATCGAAAGATGCCGACAAGCGTCCGTCGAAAAGTCCAACTTCAACACCACCATTTAATTGCTTGGTAACCTGCCATTTCAACTTTTCATTTCCTAATCCCATCAACTCAGACCCGTTCCAAATAATGTAACGTTTTCCCGTGTAACTCTGGAAGGTTGACAACGCCTGGTAGGAAGAAAACTGTTGAGATCCGGTTTCTCCATACGATCCTCTAATCCGAAGATTATTCACGATATTCTGATTCTGCATGAACTTCTCGTTATGCACGTTCCACCCGATACCGGCACTCCAGAACGGGGCAAATTTATTTTTTGTCCCGAACAACGATGAACCATCCACACGGAATGATAAATCCATGAAATAACGATTGTTATAAATGTAATTGACATTCCCGGTAAAACCAACCCGACGAGACAATTCTTCCGTACCTTTCGGTACCCCATTTTTCTCATACTGCAAAGCATTACCAATGAAATCCAATTTACCATCAGGAAATCCTTCCACGATAAACGTGTAGAAGTGATTTTTCTTCTGGGCTATAGAGTAATCGAATCCGGCATATAGCTGGTGTTTTTCATGAAATATCTTTGAATAACTCAACGTCACGTTTGCATCGATATTAATATCCTCACCCGTTCCGTAAGTATACTTTCCTTTGCGAAAATAACTATCACTATCTGTAGCAGTCGCAAAAGTCGTGTGATCGGCAGGTAAATAATTATCAGAAGTACTATTTTTCTTTTGTAAGCCTAATTGAGCTCGTAAACGCAAATCATGATTAATGCTCCATTCAATAGAAAAATTATTCGTGATCAAGGTATATTTATCCTCGTCGATTACCCCCAACTGGGCATTATAAAGCGGGTTATACTGTTTTGTCCCTTTTATCGTGTACACCTTGATATATTCTCCATTCTCATCTTTTATCCGGTAATACGGATTCATTTTGGCATAATCAGAGAATGTTCCATATTTACTTTCTTTTCCTTTATTTATATCAATACTAGTCTGATTCTTAAAGAGCACATTCTTCACGGAATATGACAAAGTTACCGTACCACTGAAAGTATTTCTCTCGGATCCCTTCATCGCTCCTATAACAGAATTATAAGAAATATTTGTTCCCCAACGAAAAGACTCATTTCCACCCTCTAGACGCAAATTATATTTCTGACCAATACCGGTCTGTACCGGTTGGCTCAACCAATGCGTGTTCACACCTTTCAACACCTCCGAATATAATTGACCATATTTCTCCTTTAACGCCCGATCGTTAACGACATCATCTTCATCATCATAGAGTCCGACAATCCGCTCCAATTCCAACTTATCACGGGCATTCAATAAATCGTATGAAGAAAGGTCTGGCATTTCAATATTCATTCCTCCTTGCACGTAAATTTTCAATTTACCGGCTTGAGGAGCCTTCGTGGTAACAACAATAACACCATTTGCACCCCGAGAACCATAAATTGCCGTGGCAGAAGCATCTTTCAGTATGTTGATACTTTCAATCTCCTCGTCATTAAAATCCATTAATTTCTGCAAAGTAATCTCGAATCCATCCATGATTACTAACGGAGCATTCAGTTGTTTGGATGCTTGTTGATTTAATTCATCCACGCTCATAGGTAAAGAGGAATTACCCCGGATATTAATCTCTGGTATCACGTTCGGGTTACTTCCCAAAGCATTGTCCATCACTACATTGATTGAAGGGTCGATGTTACGCAACGTGGCTAACAGATTTTGGCCTTTGTACATCTTCAACTCTTTGGCAGAAACGGCCGTAACAGCCCCCGTGTAACTTTCCTTGGATTTCGTGAAAATACCGGTTACAACCACGTCGTCCAATGTTTCCGAATCCTCGACTAACTTCACGTCTAGTTGCGTCTTCGAACCGACGGCAATTTCTTGAGTCTTCATCCCGACGAAAGAGAAGATCAAGACTTGCTCACTATCACCGGGTATTTCCAATTTATACTCCCCGTCAGCACCAGTTGCCGTTCCCAAGGTCGTACCTTTAATGATAATCGTAACTCCCGGCAACACATTTCCTTGCTCATCCGAAACCTTACCTGTAATTGTTTTCGATTTTTTTTCTTCTTGGCTTACAGCCTTTTTACGAATAATGATCGTCTTACCATTTATCTCGTAACCGAGATCAGTCCCTTTAAGACAATCCGTTAAAATTTGTTCAATCGTTGCATCTTTAAAAGCAACATCTTGCCGGGCAAATGATTCCAGATTCACGTCACGATAAACGAAATCATAATCAGAATTCTTACGGATCTCACTGATAATCTCTTTTAAAGACGCATTTTTCAATGAAAACGTAATCTTTCTTTCCTGCGAATACGCATTCAGACTAATTTGGGTTGTGAAAATTAAGAAAAGGAGGAATAAAAACCGCCTCTTCCCGACGACATTAGAAATTTTCTTCATAACTTTGTTTTTTGAATTCAACAATTCCTCACGCCCTGTGCCAACAGGGAGTGAAATACGAAAAGTAGTGTTAGCAGCGCTACTTTTTATTTTACAATAACCGTGTTATCTTTTATTTCAAATTGTACTTCTCCGGTTTTACCAATTAATTCTAATACTTGAGTAAATTCTTCGTGTTTTTTCATGTTCAAAGAGAATTGGTATGAACGCAATTCATCCCGACTATAGAATACATCAATGTTATACCATCGTCCCAAGTCGGTCAGGATTTTTTCCAACGGACAATTATCATACACCAAACGTCCGTCCGCCCATGCCAAGTACAAATCGACATCCACGTCCCGAACTTCCAACCCCATCGTTGATTTATTAAACAACACTTGTTTATTCGGAACAAGCTTCACACTTTTACCTTCCACCCTTACCGTTACTTGACCACTTTCCAACGTGGTTTGTATATCCTTTTCGTCTTTATATGCCCGAACACCGAAAGTAGTTCCGGTAACCAGCACTTCCAATTCTCCGGCTGTCACTACAAAAGGATGTTCCGTATTTTTCGCCACTTTAAAATAGGCTTCACCGGTTAAATACACCTTACGCTCCTTACCCTGAAATTTCACGGGGAAGCTTAACGTTGATTCCGAATTTAAATAGATCATCGTACCATCCGACAGGGTAAGTAAATATTCTCCACCCCGAGGAATCTCCAACGTGTGAAAAATTTCCGTCGTGTCGGGAGAATCAATATCCCTGTATTTTAAAGATCTGGCGCTAACCAATAATAAACTGTCACTCTGAGCCAGATCAGAACGTAACACCTCGTTTTCCAGATCAACTTTACGCCCATCGGGTAAAATCAAAACGGCCCGGGAACCGGGAACTTGCACCTCATTCTTAGCTATCGGAAGAATTTCGGTTTGTTCTTTATCCCCGGAAAAATAAAAAACACCTCCCACGCTTAATATTAACACAATAGCAGCCGCATACGGGAACCATTTTATCTTCCGAACAGAACGACCGGATCGTGCTTTCTGTTGGAGTTGCCGCCATCCTCTCTCCTCCTCTTCTTCCGTTTTCACGAAACGGGAAATACTTTTTTCCACGTGTTCGCTTGACAACATTCGTTGAAAAAGTTCTTCATGCCTCGGGGAAACCGATCTCCATTCGTTCAGTTCTTTCTCCTGCGCATTGTCCGTCATTCCCTGTACATGCAGGAAAATCAACCGGGCTATATGTTCTTCTTTGCTTAACATCTTTTTTGGCTTTTATACTAAAGCGATTTGGGGTGCGTTTGGTGTAATAAAAAAATCACTTTTTTTCTCACTTTTTTATTATCATCTCTGTATTTGCAAGTTAGCATCTTCGTTTTCTGGCAATAGATGTAGAACTGATACAAGAGCATCTATTTATAAATCATTGATTTACAAGAAAGATATTTATAACGCTCCAAAAGATGCAATCAACGGGGTTACAAGTTAAAATATAATCCATATTTTTGCGAAAGAGAATTCAAATGATCAAAACACAATAAAATGAGAAAACTATTATTTTTATTCATGCTGATCTGTACCATGCAGTTACACGGGCAGACAGTCAGGGAATGGATGGGATTACCTCCCGTCCCGGTAGAGTTTCCGGCTTTCGGGGACATGAAAAACGTGGAAAACAAAACATTTTCCCAAGCGGATTTACTAACTCTTTCCACGTTTAATATCGAAAACCTAACCCCTGCCGTGGGCGAACAAGAACTACAATATCACTCTCTGACTTGGGAAACTGCAACCGTGAATGATAACATTGTTATCTCCCAAAATAAAAGTACCGTTCCGGCAATTGGATTGTATGCCGTTTACGCGGAAAACACGCAATGGATGAGCGGGAAACTGCAATTTTCATTTTACGGGAATGCCGAAGTTTACGTGGATGGAGTGAAAAAAATCACGTACACCAGCCACAAGGGAACCGAAGCCGTAAACCAAGAATGTACCCTGCAATGGGTTCCGGGAAAACATTCCATCATCGTGAAAAGCTTGCAAACGAAAGAAAGCGACAAACTATTTTCAGCTCAATTTATTGCAGATCCCGATTTCAAGGATGCCCCGGTGGAATTTACCTTATCCCCCAAACGCGGGAAAAATATACTGGATGTGCTTAACGGTCCCAGGATCGGAGGAATTCAAGTTTCTCCCAGCGGAAAATACCTGATCATGACAGAAGGTGAGATTATAAAAGGTAAAAGCAGTTCCATGACGAACGTGTACAGAATTGCCGACAAAGAAATCGTGTACACGTTCTACGGCAACAATGTCAGTAACTTGACTTGGATACCCGGAGAAGACAAGTTGTCTTACCTGATAAAAGAAGGAACGGGAAACTCCCTATACACCTACGACATTGAGCAACAAAAACTGGAACGCCTGTTCCGGGACGATCAGACGATCAGTTCTTTCTCGTGGTCACCGGACCGAAGTTATCTTATTTACTATAAAAATGAAAATTACACCCCGAAAGAATGGGAACTCCGCAAACTCGACGGGATCGAAGATCGACAGGCTTATTATCGCAATCGGTATTTCCTATGCAAATATGATTTGGCAACGGGCATACATACTCGCTTAACTTGGGGAAACCAAACGACTTCTATCATGGACATCAGTCACGATGGTAACCAAATTTTAATCAGCACCGGACGACCGGATTATAACGAATACCCGTACCGGAAACAATCTGTCTACCTGTTAAATGCCCGCACGAATCAACTTGACACGCTCTGGAAAGACCGTCTGGTTGACATTCAATGTGTCTTTTCTCCCGATGATTCAAAATTATTAATTGCCGGAGCGGCTGACGCTTTCGGACAAATCGGGGTAAAGATTGCTAAAGGACAGATCGTGAACGGATACGACACGCAGCTATACATTTATGACTTAAATTCCAAAGAAGTAACTCCGATTACAAAAGATTTCAATCCCGCTGTCTCCAACTACATCTGGCACACCGACGGGAATATCTATATCGTGGCCGGGGATACCGATTACGTTTACTTATTCCGGTATGGGAAAGACGGGAAAATCGCGAGAATAGAATGTCCGGGTGATCTCGTACAAAAGATCAGTTTGGCTCAAAACGGGAATACCGGGATCTACACTGCCTCAGACGAGAGTTACCCGACGCGGGTCTATACCTTGGACTTGGCAACCCTCAATGCACAAGAATGGGCCGATCCGCAAGGTGAACAATACAAAAATATAGAATTCGGACAAGTAAAAGACTGGGACTACAATTACAAGAAAGGAACCACGATAGACGGACGCTATTATCTTCCGGCAAATTTCGATCCCAAGAAAAAATACCCGATGATCGTGTATTACTACGGGGGAACAACCCCGGTAGAAAGGACTTTCGGAGGAAGATGGCCATTCAATCTATACGCTGCGAATGGATATGTTGTATATGTAATGCAACCCTCTGGTGCAACCGGGTTCGGACAAGAATTTTCAGCCCGTCATCAAAACAACTGGGGTAAAATCACGGCAGACGAAATCATTGCCTGCACGAAATCATTCTTGAAAGCACATCCTTTCGTGGATGCACAACGTGTCGGATGCATGGGAGCCTCTTACGGTGGATTCACAACCATGTACCTGCAAACCCGCACGGACATCTTCGCTTGTGCCATTTCACATGCCGGAATTTCCTCCATTTCCAGTTACTGGGGTGAAGGCTACTGGGGATATAGTTACAGCACGAACGCATCGGCTCATGCATTCCCGTGGAATCGAAAGGACATCTACGTGGATCAAAGCCCGCTATTCAATGCGGACAAGGTAAAAACCCCCATGCTTTTATTGCACGGTACGGCCGATGTAAACGTACCCACGGGTGAAAGTATCCAGTTCTACACCGCGCTGAAACTCTTGGGCAAAGACGTGGAACTCGTATTAATCAAGAATGCCGATCATGCCGTCGTGGATTACAACCAACGAATCATCTGGGGTAACACCATCATGGCTTATTTTGCCAAATACTTGAAAGGTGAACCCGCTTGGTGGGAAAATATGTACAAGGACAAGAACCTGTAAATAATTTAAAATTTAGGATGTAGAATTTAAAATTGAATGCATCTAAATTCTACATCCTAAATTCTAAATTCTAAATTAAAAAAATGGCACAGGAAATTGAACGTAAATTCTTAGTGAAAGGGAAATTCAAACCGGAAGTATTCAAATCGACCCGTATCACGCAGGGGTATCTCTCTTCCGTGCCGGAACGTACCGTTCGGATACGAATTAAAGGAGAACAGGGATTCCTCACGATCAAGGGAAAAGGGAATCATTCCGGCATCAGTCGTTACGAATGGGAAAAAGAAATACCTTTAAACGAGGCGGAAGAGTTATTACAACTCTGCGAACCCGGTGTTATCGACAAAACCCGTTATCTTGTAAAAGCCGGGGAACACACCTTCGAAGTGGATGAATTTCACGGGGAAAATGAAGGTCTGATCATGGCAGAAATCGAATTAAAGACAGAAAACGAGAATTTCATAAAACCCGCATGGCTTGATAAAGAGGTGACCGGGGATGACCGGTATTATAACGCCATGTTGACAAAACATCCGTACACGAAGTGGTAAAGTTTTTAGATACTTTGATTTCCCGACAGAAAAGCATACCTTTGCCGAAAATTTAAAATTTTCATCAAAAAAATATAGGCATGGATAAGATCCTTAATCGAGCAGCGGACAACATCCGCATCCTTTCAGCTTCTATGGTTGAAAAAGCCAAATCAGGGCATCCGGGAGGTGCAATGGGTGGCGCTGATTACATTAACGTGTTGTATTCTCAATTCTTGAATTTCGATCCGGATGATATGACATGGGCAAACCGGGACCGTTTCTTCCTTGACCCCGGACATATGTCCCCGATGTTGTATTCTATGTTGAGCCTGATCGGCACGTATAGCATGGAAGACTTGAAAAACTTCCGTCAATGGGGAAGTGTAACCCCCGGACACCCGGAAGTGGACTTCAAACGAGGCGTGGAAAACACCTCCGGTCCTCTCGGTCAAGGTCATGCCATGGCTGTCGGAGCTGCTATTGCAGAGCGTTTTCTGGTAGCTCGTTTCGGAGAATGGATGGCTCACAAAACATACGCTTTTATCTCTGACGGTGGCATACAGGAAGAGATTTCACAAGGAGCCGGACGTATTGCCGGAACACTGGGATTATCCAACCTGATCATGTTCTATGATGCAAACGAAGTGCAGCTATCTACCCGTGTAAATGAAGTAACTCACGAAGATACCGCGGCCAAATATCAGGCTTGGGGCTGGAACGTGATCACGATCAACGGGAACAACGCTGACGAGATCATCAAAGCATTACAAGCCGCCAATGCCGAAAAAGAACGTCCGACATTGATTATCGGTAAAACCTTGATGGGTAAAGGGGCCATGGGTGCTAACGGGGAAGATTTCTCCGACAAGGTTTCCACTCACGGACAACCCTTAACCGGGGCCGGGGCTTCTATCGAAAAGACGATTGAAAACTTGGGTGGCGATCCGCAAAACCCGTTCACGATCTTCCCGGAAGTAGCCGAGTTCTACGCTAAAGTACTTGATGAAAAACGGGCTTACGCCAAAGCTAAGAAAGCAGAGCAGGCAGCTTGGGAAAAAGTAAACCCGGAATTAGCAGCCAAACTGCACAAATTCTTATCCGGTAAAGCTCCCGAAATTGACTATAAAGCAATTCAACATAAAGCAAACATTGCCACACGTGCCGCCTCGGCTGACGTGCTGGTAGCCTTGGCTCAACAGGTAGAGAACATGATCGTTTCTTCTGCCGACTTGAGTAATTCTGACAAGACCGACGGATTTATCAAAGGTGGAGCCCGCAACCTCGTGAAAGGAGATTTCAGCGGGGCATTCTTCCAAGCCGGAGTTGCAGAGTTGACCATGGCTGTAATCTGTAATGGTATTGCTCTCCACGGGGGTATCTTCGTGGCTTGCGGAACCTTCTTCGTGTTCTCCGACTACATGAAACCTGCCGTACGTTTGGCAGCGTTAATGGAAGTTCCGGTGAAATACGTTTGGTCTCACGATGCCTTCCGCGTGGGAGAAGACGGACCGACTCACCAACCGATTGAGCATGAAGCCCAATTGCGTTTGATGGAGAAATTAGAGAATCATTCCGGAAAGATGAGTTTGTTGGCTTTGCGTCCTGCCGATGCAGCCGAGACTTCCGTTGCCTGGAAAATGGCTATGGAAAATACCTCCACCCCTACCGCTTTGATCCTGTCCAGACAAAACATCACGGATCTTCCGGGAACAGATCGTTATGACGAGGCTTTACAAGCAGAAAAAGGTGCTTACGTGGTATGCGAAACCGGAGAGAACCCGGATGTCGTGCTAGTTGCTTCCGGTTCTGAAGTTTCTACTTTGGTGGAAGGAGCCAAACTTCTTCAGGAACGGAAAGGAATCACCGCACAGATCGTATCTGTGATCTCTGAAGGTTTGTTCCGTCACCAGCCACAAGCATACCAAGAACAAGTTATCCCGGCTAACAAACCGAAATACGGACTGACAGCAGGTTTATCCGTTACTTTGGAAGGTTTGGTTGGTTGCAATGGTCGTATTCATGGTGTAAACCATTTCGGATACTCAGCCCCTGCCAAAGTATTGGATGAGAAATTTGGATTCACCGGAGAATGTGTATTCAACGAAGTATGTGAAATGTTAGGAAAGTAATTTTCTAACATGCTAAATATCAAACGGGAGTAACGATGGTTGCTCCCGTTTTTCTTTCCTTTCGTGACAACTAATTTTATTTATTCTAAAAAAAGAAGGAAATACTTGCATACACGATAAATATGTACTATCTTTGCCGACGCAAAACAGAAGATGTTTTGACTGATATTGCGGGATGGAGCAGTTGGTAGCTCGTTGGGCTCATAACCCAAAGGTCGTCTGTTCGAGTCAGGCTCCCGCTACAAAATAAGGATCGAGAAATCGATCCTTATCTTTTTTCCTCTTCCCCCTTATAGCAAACTTAATTTTCAGCCACCCCTTCTCTATCCTTACACTAAAACACCAAGGGAATACAGACACGACACTAATATAGCATATACATATACCAATGTTCATGCTATGTACTTGATGTGTTCATGCCATGTTCATGATCAAAGGAAAGGATAGTTCAACTTTAGCAAAAGTGTAGGTTATCATTAAATAAGTAGCACGCCTAAAGAAAGTTTCCTTATTATCGATTTTCTCTATAAGCCACCTGTTTTATCCGCTCTATGAACTCCTGTAAACGATCGGATTTCCGGTTACCCATAATCCAAAGATTACCGACTTCAATGTCTTCATCGTAAGAAGGCTGCATATACGTCTTGTCGAGAATCTCATACCCGTTACGACGATAGTAATTCACCCGGCGAGTGGTCATCTCATCCGTGGTCGGTTCCACTTCCAACAATCGCATACCGTCTAAATGTTCCGCAATATAATCCAACACCTGTTGCCCGACTTTCAGATTACGCATTGGGGTAAAAACGGCTAAATGTTCAAGGTAATAAAAATCCCGCATATCCCAGTAGATAAACAAACCGGCCAAAATACCATCCGTCTCTATGGCATTAAAATGCATCTCCGTTTTTTCCCGTATCAACCATTCCAATTGCTTGATATTTCGCCTCTCCTCCTCCGGGAAAGCCTCCTTATAGAGTGGGATAAGTTTTTGTAAACGAATATCTGTCGGCTCCGTTATTCTAATCAAATTTACCATAACACGAATCTTTAATTTTATTTTCTTATTCTTATAAATGACGGGATCAAACGTTTCATAGAAAAATGTCCCGGATGACTGGACAGGATCACGATGAACACGGCTACCAGCACGATAGCAACTCCCAGTATCTGCCCCAACCCGAAACGTTCTCCCAAAAACAAAACTCCCATACTTACTGCCGTCAAGGGTTCCATACATCCCATAATAGCGGCCGTGGTTGACCCCACGTGCTGTATTGCCAATATTAACGTTAAATCGGACACAAGGGTTGGGATTAAAGACAGCAAAAAGATATGCACCACGGCATTCGCATTCGGCATCATATCCAATCCCTGCCCTTTTAACAGGATGTTGGCTCCAAAGATGATTGTACAACAGAACAACATATAAAAGGTCATTTTTAATCCATCCATGTGCTGTATACAGGATTTATTTACCCCAACGATATATATGGCATAAGTCACCACGGTCGACAATACCATGAAAAGTCCTTTCCAACTCGTCACTCCTTCCCCTTCACCACTACTTAATAAATAGACTCCCAGAATAGCCAGAACCGTGGCAATGATTACCGAGAGTGATATTTTATCTTTGAAAAAAGCAATCATGATAGCGGTAACCAACACCGGATAAAGAAAATGAATCGTTGTGGCCACCCCGCTAGGAATGTACAGGTAAGATGCTGTCAGAAAAAGTGAAGTAGAGGCATACGCTCCTCCTAACAGGAACATCGTTCCAAACTCCTTTAAAGTTATCCGAAGGTCCACACGCCGTAAAAGCAAATAGGCGCCCACGACCACTGCGGAAATGGCAAAACGATAAAATAATACGGAGTCCAATCCCACCCCCTCTTGCATTGCCGGAAGGGCAAACAATGGAATCAACCCGAACGTGGATGATGAAATCATCGCTAATAGTACACCTTTCAACTGCCGCATTTTATTTTCTGCTTTTAAATTAACGGCCCCAAAGGTCTGTAAAATTCCCGACTTTTCAATTTACATATGTAAAAAATAGTATCAAGTCAAAACATGATAAAATTAAGAAACATTGGATTTGTGCAGTTAGAATTTAAAATCTAAAATTACTGAATTCCTGCCCTGATCCTACTTAATGACACTTGAGAAATTCCCAGAAATGATGCGATATGACGAAGCGGAACCTTCTTTAGAATCTCCGGTTCCCGTTCAACCAATAAATGATAGCGTTCCGAGGCAGACATGAAATAACGTTCCATGAATAATTTCTCGAATTTCAATATAATTCCGTCAGACATCCGTCGTCCCCAATTCGCCAGTTCAATATTGGAATCAAATAAACGATTTAATGTTTCGTTTGATATTTTCAACAGGTCACATTCTTCCAGTAACTCCACGTTCTCATACCCGGCAGTTGAAAACATATACCCGTTCATTGACAAAAGGGACATACCCTCGGAGGCAAACCAGATCGTAATATCCTTATCCTCCTTATGGAAAAATCCCCGGGCAAATCCTTTTATTACAAAATAAGTATATTTTGCAACCGTTCCTTCCCGCATCAATAATTCACCTTTAGGAAGAACAACTCTTTCCGTGTGACCGAGCAATAAACGAACGGTTTCATCCGATAACGGGTAAGCTTCCCTTATTTTCCTGATAAAAACCTCCATGATCCAAACCTTTTCGGCAAAGATAATGTAAAATTGAGCAGAAACTTAAAATTAACTGCTCACATATATAATTTTTCTATAAAAGAAATAAAATCTACATTTCTATTTACAATTTTGGTATACCTTTTGTCTATTCGACACTGTGTCGCCTGTTATAGGGTGTTTTTAAAGTTATACACGAATACAATTAATTAAAATCTAGCATATGAAAATTAGAAAGTCAATGATTATTTTGTCTCAAAGATTGATTGTAATTATGTTAGGGACTACACTTTTTGCCTGTGGAAACAAACAGGCTGGACATCAAGCGGGAGTTCCTGAATATGCGGTCATCACAATTGAGCCTAGCGTATCAAAGTTGAATAATTCTTACCCGGCAACAATCAAGGGATGTCAGGACGTTGAGATACGTCCAAACGTGAGTGGATTCATCACGAAGTTATGCGTGGATGAGGGTTCGGTCGTAAAGAAAGGTCAAACGCTATTTGTTATTGACCCCGTACAATACGAGGAAGCCGTGAACGTGGCCCGTGCTGCTGTTAAGGTTGCGGAAGCAGGAGTTGCAACAGCGGCGCTCACCGCCGAGAATAAAAAAATGCTGGCGCAGAAAAACATAATCAGCCAGTACGAATTACAAACGGCAGAGAACACATTAGCACAACAGAAGGCTAATTTAGCCCAAGCCGAGGCACAATTAATCAATGCGGAGAAGAATCTGTCCTACACGCAAGTCTCCAGCCCCGCGGATGGAGTTATCGGGAAAATTCCTTATCGTGTCGGTAGTCTCGTTAGCCCCAGCATGACAACGCCTTTAACCACGGTATCAGACAATTCCAAGATGTTCGTTTATTTCTCCATGAACGAGAAAGATCTTCTCAAACTAACCCGTCAAAGCAATGGAGCTACCCAAGGAGTATTAAACCAAATGCCGGCAGTGGAATTACAATTGGTTGACGGATCAATCTATTCCGAGAAAGGAAAAATTGAAACGTTAAGCGGGGTAATTGATCAAACGACGGGTTCTGCCAGCGTGCGTGCCACCTTCCCCAATCCGAACGGGATCTTGCGTAGCGGTGGATCGGGAGTAATCCTGTTGCCGGAGGAATCAGACAACGCAATCATCATCCCTCAAAAGGCAACCTCGGAAATTCAGGATAAAAAGTTCGCTTTCATTGTGACGGACAGTGCTGTTGTGAAAACCAGAGAAATTACCATATTACCCATTAACGACGGCAAAAACTATGTTGTTACTTCCGGGTTAAACATCGGGGACCGTATCGTGGTTGAAGGCGTAGGTACATCCGTGAGAGACGGGATGTCCATTAAACCGATCACCCCGGCTGAATCGGCAGCAAAACGCCAACAGGCAATTGCCCGGTAAGCGGGAATGGAAGAACATAAACAAACTACTTTGAATGAATTGAGATTATGAAATTAGATAATTTTATTAAACGTCCCGTTCTCTCCACGGTGATTTCCATCATCGTCGTGATCTTGGGTATCTTGGGGTTGATTTCCATCCCCGTCACACAATACCCAGATATCGCACCTCCTACTGTTCGGGTTAGCACGTCTTACACCGGGGCAAACGCAGAAACGGTGCTAAACAGTGTGATTGCCCCGTTGGAAGAGCAAATCAATGGTGTGGAAAACATGATGTACATGACTTCTACCGCTACCAACACGGGAGAGGCCTCTATCGAGGTATATTTTAAACAAGGAACAGACCCGGACATGGCTGCGGTTAACGTGCAAAACCGCGTGGCCAAAGCTCAAGGATTCCTACCTGCCGAGGTGACTCAAGTAGGTGTGATCACTAGTAAACGCCAAACCAGTATGTTGTTAGGTTTCACCGTTTACAGCACGGATGACCGGTTTGACCAAACGTTCCTTCAAAACTATATGAAGATTAACTTGATTCCGCAAATCCAGCGTGTTCCCGGAGTGGGCGACGTGATGGCGTTCGGTGCCGATTATTCCATGCGTATCTGGTTAAAACCTGACGTGATGGCACAATACAAGTTAATGCCTTCTGATATTACGGCAGCCCTGGCAGAACAAAACATCGAGGCTGCTCCCGGACAGTTTGGGGAAAGTGGCGATCAATCGTTCCAGTATATCATGAAATACAAAGGACGTCTCCAGACGACAGAAGAGTTCGAGGATATAATCATCCGGGCCACTTCCGACGGGGAAATCCTACGATTGAAAGATGTTGCCCGCATCGAACTGGGAGGATTAAGCTACGGCTACTCGAATAACGCGAACGGTCATCCCGGAGTTACCAGTATGATCTTCCAGACCGCAGGCTCCAACGCCACGCAAATCATTAAAGACATCGAGGCATTACTGGAAGATGTTTCCAAGGACTTCCCTCCCGGTGTTGAGTATAGCATACTGCTAAGTGCCAATGACTTCTTGTATGCATCTATTCATGAAGTACTGAAGACATTGATCGAGGCATTTATCCTCGTGTTCTTGGTTGTATTTATCTTCCTGCAAGACTTCCGGTCCACGTTAATTCCTGCCATCGCGATTCCGGTTGCATTGATTGGTACCTTCTTCGTGCTTTACCTGATCGGGTTCAGCATGAACTTGTTGACACTTTGCGCCCTCGTTCTGGCTATCGCGATCGTGGTCGATGATGCCATTATCGTGGTCGAGGCCGTCCATGCGAAACTAGATCAGGGATATAAATCCCCGCTTAAAGCCTCCATTGACGCCATGAATGAAATTTCCGGTGCTATCGTGTCCATCACCCTCGTGATGATGGCCGTGTTCATCCCCGTAAGTTTCATCACCGGTACTTCCGGTACTTTCTACCGCCAATTCGGTTTAACAATGGCTGTTTCCATCGGTCTATCTGCCATCAATGCCTTGACACTAAGTCCCGCATTATGTGCTATTTTCCTAAAACCGCATGACAAAGGTGAGGATCACAAGAAAAAAGGACTTATCAACCGGTTCCATGCCGCCTTCAATGCCGCTTATGACGTAACGTTAAACAAATACAAAAAAGGAGTTAGTTTCTTCATCAATCACAAGGTGACCACATTTATCACGGTCATTGCCAGCATGGTAGTCCTTGTATTCCTGATGCAGAAAACCCCGACCGGGTTAGTACCCAACGAGGATACGGGAACTTTCTTCGTGATCGTGGACCTTCCACCTGCCACATCGTTGGAAACCACGGAAGCCGCCTTGGCACAAGTGGACAGCTTGATTGCCAGCAATCCGGCCGTTTCCGACCGTACAGAAATTGCCGGGTATAGTTTCATTGCCGGGCAAGGTAGCTCTTACGGTACATTCATCTGTCGTCTGAAACCGTGGGATGAACGAAGTAAGGGACAGGATGTAAACAGCGTGATCGGACAATTATACATGCAAACCCAAGGATTGATCAAGGATGCCCGTGTTCTTTTGTTCGCACCTCCGATGATTCCGGGATATAGCTTGACGAACGGATTCGAATTCAATCTTCAGGATAAAACAGGTGGTGATTTGAACGAATTTTTCAATATAACCCAGAACTTCCTGGAAAAGTTAAATGCTCGTCCGGAAATTGCCGCAGCACGAACCTCATTCAACCCGAATTATCCACAATACATGGTAGACATTGACGTGGCCAAGTGTAAAGAAGCCGGGTTATCCCCCAGCGTGTTACTTTCTGCATTGCAGGGATATTACGGTGGTCTGTACGCCTCTAACTTTAACCGTTTCGGAAAATTGTACCGTGTCATGATTCAGGCGGATGCCAATTTCCGTGCAAATCCGGAAACCTTAAATCAAATTATGGTCAGAAACGGGAATGAAATGGCACCAATCACCCAATTCGTCACCTTACGTAAAGTATACGGTCCGGATAATATCAAGCGTTTCAATATGTTTACAGCCATTAGCGTGAACGGTTCTCCTGCCGACGGGTACAGCTCCGGGCAAGCCATCAAAGCCATCGAGGAAGTGGCCGCCGAAACGTTACCTACCGGATACGGATACGAATTCTCGGGTATGACCCGTGAGGAACAAAGTTCCAGTGGAAACACCACCGCATTAATATTCGTACTTTGTCTCGTGTTCGTGTACCTGCTGCTGAGTGCCCAGTACGAGAGTTACATCCTACCTTTGGGTGTTATTCTTTCCGTACCTTTCGGATTAATGGGTAGTTTCATATTTGCACAATTTATGGGTGTCGAAAACAACATCTACATGCAGATTGCATTGATCATGTTGATCGGTCTGTTGGCGAAAAACGCCATCCTGATCACCGAGTTTGCTCTCGAAAGACGTCAATCCGGAATGAGCATCGTTTCCGCTGCCGTGCTAGGAGCTTCTGCCCGTCTCCGTCCGATTTTGATGACCTCACTGGCCATGGTTATCGGTTTGTTACCGATGATGTTCGCTAGCGGTGTTGGTGCAAACGGTAACAGCACGTTAGGCTCCGGTGCAATTGGCGGTATGTTAATCGGTATGATTTGCCAGATTTTCACGGTACCTGCCATGTTCGTTGCATTCCAGTATCTGCAAGAGAAGATTAAACCGATCGAATGGCATGACACGGATAACACGGAACTTGAATCTGAAATAGAACAATACACAAAATAAAGAAAGATGAAACAAGTTGTTATATACACGATATGCATGGGCGCCCTGTTAAGCAGCTGTAACATTTACAAGAAATACAACCGTCCGGACGTGGATGTGGAAGGCCTGTACCGGGACCCGGTTTCTGTAAATGACACGCTGGTATCGGATACCACGAATATGGGTAATTTACCCTGGGAAGAGGTATTCACGGACCCCCAATTACAGAAATTAATTCGTCAGGGACTGGAACAAAACAGTGACCTGCAAACTGCCATCTTGAAAGTGAAAGAGGCAGAGGCAGGGTTAATGTCCTCCCGCTTGGCATACCTACCTTCCCTGGGATTATCTCCCCAGGGAACAGTAAGTAGTTTTGACAAGGGCGCCGCCACGCAGATTTACTCGCTCCCGGTAGTCTCTAGTTGGGAACTTGACCTGTTCGGCAAATTAACAAATGCCAAACGCGGAGCAAAAGCGACCTTATTACAAAGCGAGGCATACAAGCAAGCCGTTCAGACACAAGTCATCTCGACTATTGCCAACACCTACTACACGCTGCTCATGCTGGACAAGCAACTGGCCATCACGGAAGAGACAGCCGTATTATGGCAAAAAAGCGTGGAAACCATGAAAGCGATGAAAGAGGCCGGGATGGTAAACGAGGCCGCTATCGCGCAAAGTGAGGCTAACAGCTACATGATTGCCGCCTCCATTCCCGACTTGAAAAAAAGCATCCGGGAAGCAGAAAACTCACTTTCCCTGTTATTGAAACAAGCCCCGCAACGTATCGAACGGGGAAAACTGGAAGACCAATCCCTCCCTACCCTGCTGAATGTAGGTATACCTGTTCAATTGCTATCGAATCGTCCGGACGTGAAATCCGCCGAAATGGCATTGGCCAGCACGTTTTACAACACGAATCAAGCCCGTTCGGCATTCTACCCGCAAATCTCGATCAGCGGAACACTCGGATGGACGAACAGTTCCGGCTCATACATCACGAACCCGGGTAAGATGATTGCCTCTGCCGTGGGATCACTGACACAACCGATCTTCAACCGGGGAGCCCTCACCGCCCGTTTAAGAGTTGCCAAGGCACAACAAGAAGAGGCCTTGATTAGTTTCGAACAGGCTATATTAAATGCGGGAAGTGAAGTTAGCAACGCGTTGGTGCAGTACCAAACGGCACAAGATAAAATCGAACAACGTGAAAAGCAGATATTTTCTTTAGAAAAATCCGTGGAATACACGCAAGAATTACTAACTTTAGGAACATCCACTTACCTGGAAGTGCTCACGGCACAACAGTCCTTGCTTAGCGCACAACTCTCCGGAATATCCGACGAGTTCCAACGCATACAAGCCGTTGTTAACCTGTATCATGCCCTGGGTGGTGGACGAACCGAATAACCTTTAAATACAAATTATCATGATAAGTCCACTAGCTTACGTTAATCCCGATGCAAAAATAGGAAAGGATGTTACTATCCATCCTTTCGCCTATATCGACAAGAACGTCGAGATCGGTGATAACTGCACGATCATGCCGTACGCCAGTATCCTGAGCGGTACCCGCATGGGAACGAACAACACGGTCTACCAGGGAGCCATTATCGGGGCGACCCCGCAAGATTTCAAGTTCAAGGGGGAAGATACCCTTTTAAAAATCGGGAATAACAACACGATCCGGGAGAAGGTTATTATTAACCGGGGAACTAACACGACGGATTGCACGATTGTCGGTGACGGGAATTTCCTGCTGGAAAGCGTGCATCTGGCACACGACACCCATCTCGGTAACAACTGCGTGCTGGGAAATGCAGCCAAGACAGCCGGGAATTGTATTATCGACGACTACGCAATCTTAGGTGGTGGCGTAATCGTGAAACATGGATGCCGCATTGGGACTTGGGCCCTGGTGAAGGATGGATGCCGGACCAACAAGGACGTTCCCCCTTACATCGTTGCCGCCCATAACCC
Organism: Butyricimonas sp. RTP31003st1_G1_RTP31003_210430; assembly: GCF_040920905.1. Lineage (NCBI taxonomy): Bacteria > Pseudomonadati > Bacteroidota > Bacteroidia > Bacteroidales > Odoribacteraceae > Butyricimonas > Butyricimonas sp. RTP31003st1_G1_RTP31003_210430. Next base: position 33,367 of record NZ_JBCOSQ010000040.1, read on the forward strand.
GATCGCTTACTACGGGATCAACGCTTACATTCTGCGTAAAGAGCAGAAACTCACGGAAGAAATCATTGATGACATAGCCAAAGCCTACCGCCAAGTATATCAATGTGGGACAAGCGTTGAAAACGCCCTACTGAGAATCAAGGAGACCATTACTGTCGGACCGGAAATTCAACGCATTATTGATTTCATAGAACAATCCACGAAAGGACTGATCGGTACAACCATGTGACACTAACACTTTTCTAGCAAATAACGATTCGGGGCTGCCAATTCACATTGAACAGCCCCGAATTCATTTACCCCTTATGCCATCAGTGTCCCTGTACTCTCTCGTCGGTATCATGAATGAATATCAAGGATAAATCAGGAATAAATTGACGACACGTGTCGAATACTTATCGAACACTTATCGAATAGTTATCGAATACTTACTAGCGAATCACAAGTACAACAAGCTTTATAGTGTATCTCGTCCAATACTTTCACGCTCCCAGCATTCTCCACATTCCCCATGCCACGAGCATAACTAATAGCAAAATTCCCAGAAAAGCAAACATGAAACGGGTGTAATACACCTTTTCGTCATGTTCTCTCGATTTTATGTCTCTTTCGATTTGTTCCATTTCCCCTTCCGCCAACTTGTTCGGATACCCCGATAAAGGTTTCTCGTTCATTTTCTCAACGAGATCTTTCATCCGGTCACGACGCTCCTGAAGCATTTTTCGATTCTGTTTCGTGCGTCGAATCATATCAAATACGTGTCCTTCGCCTCCCATGACGTTCATAATTTAGTTAGTAATATCGTACTATAAATATATGAAAAATAATTATAAAAACCAATTATTTTATAAATATCGCTTCATAATTAAAACCCGATATACATTATGACTATTGGCCGTAGATAAGGCGCTCGCTAGGGACAGGAGCTGTCCAAAAAGTCATTTTATTTCAAAAAACTCCTCCGTCACTTCGTGCCACCTCCTCTATAAACAGAGGAGGAGCTGGTAACTTATCCCGAAGACAGGGAGTATTTCAACTCTCCCTCTGTTTATAGAGGGAGTACGGCGAAGCCGGGAGGGAGTTTGAAAAATGACTTTTTGGACAGTTCTAATTTTGGGAACTCCCGTCTATTTCGTGTAAGTCAATGGAGTCGTGATCCAGTCCAGATGTTGCCACGGACGTACTTTCTGCATGATATCAAAACTGGATTGCAGGAATTGATGTACGGCATCAAACGGGTCATCATAAGCCAAAGCATCTTCCAGTGTCAGAAAAAACTCTTTTTTCTCGGGCTTGAATATTGCCATCGCGGGACGAATCAAATGATCATTACCTTTTATATCACTTATGAAAGGATAAGGCAACCCGTAGAAAGCAGGACGAGGATAATTTACGTCTCCCGGCCAGAAACCGCACTCGAAATAACGTTCATCAAAAGCATGATCTGAAATCGGTTTATTCATGCCAAACGGAGCCGATTCACCACTATACACAATTCCAGTGAGGTCCATCGTACCGAAATAATAAGCCGGTCCATCCACTTTTCCCCGGAAACCGGAAAGGAATCCCCGTAATGCCTCATGTGCAAAAAGATGGTTCTGATGCCAAAGTTGTACGGCCTCCTTATCGTAATGATGATGTTTAGTGTCCTTGTCAAAATCAATCGGATCGTAGAACTCCTGCGCACGGACATTGATCGCTGTCGGGGAACCGATCTCTTCCAGTCCCCTCATGAACTGTTTGTAGAATTCCATCACGGAAAGCCCGTCCTGTAAAGTAAACGTAACCACTTTCCCGTTTCCGTTACGGAAAATGACCAAATGTTTCATAAAATTTGCCTGAATCTCGAAAGGAGAATCATCACCGGGTATAATTCCCGTGGATACCCCTTCCACCGTCAAGTAAAGACGCACGTGAGCCCACTCGGGACGTTGATGACAACGCATCAATTTCACTTTACCCAACATCTGAAGGTACATATGCAGCGTGTCGGCAGTTCCTTGCCAATCCGTATAATTTAAAAATTTCTTGTTCATCTTATTATTTTTTATTTCGTTATCTTTTTTCTTTAACGGCCAAGGAGTTAAAAAGGTTCTACTTTTCCACCGTCTAGTTACTTTAAAGTTGATTTTACTAACAAAAGATAAATTTAAGGAAACTATTTTTTAACATTCCCGTTATACCTTGAAAGATAAAAATGGATATGAAATATAAAAGACTGTTTCTAGGAATATGCCTAACGCTACTGGTGGTGATAAGTCAGGCACAAGAACGGGTGTTACCGAAGTTCAAACTCGGGGGAGCGCTCCGTTTTAATTACAATTTCTGCGATTGGAAACCCGGACATCGTGACCGGGGTGGAGATTTTGGTTTTGACGTGTTATACTTCAAATTGTCAGGTTCCTACCGAAATATCATTCTAAGTGCGGACTACCGCTTTTACAGTAAAGATTTCGGTGGTCCAATGCTGAAATACGGGTGGATCGGCTACCAGTTCAACGACAAAAGCCAAATGCAACTGGGGCTAACGGGAGTGCCTTTCGGTATTCAACCTATCGCCTCGCACAACTTCTTCCTGCAAATCGCTTATTACATCGGACTGGAAGACGATTCTGATATGGGAATCAAGTATTTATATCAAGGTGACACGTGGGATTTTACTCTCGCTTTTTTCAAGAATGCAGATGAACTACTTTTCGGGTCAGATAACGAAACTTCCGATGATCGATACGGTTACGACGTGGCCGGACGGAACAAAGAGATCAATCAATTCAACGGACAAGCCTTTTATAAATTCGGGGAATCTACCCGGCAACGATTAGGCGGATCGGCAGAGTTCGGACAACTTTACAACCTCGACACCCGCAAGAACGGTACACATTACGCTTTCGCCCTACATTATGAACTAACCACGCAAAAAGTCAGTCTGAAAGCACAATTGACAACTTATGCCATGAATCCTAAAAATGGCGAGGGAGACGACGATGAGCTGATCTCGATGACGGCTTACGGGGCTCCCTATCTGGTAGCCGCCAAAGCAAACGTGTACATGTTGGGAGTCGGGTACACGATCCCGGTAAACAGGAAATTTCTAAAGAAAATACAAGTGTACAACGACTTCGGTTGGCTCGACAAACAGAACAACGATTACAAAGATAGTTTCCAGAACGTCACGGGATGTATGCTGGACGGTGGTCCCGTGTGTATTTACGTGGATTACGCTCTAGGTAAAAATCACGGGTGGCTGGGACCTGATTTCAACGGTTTCGGTGCCGGTGGCGAAAGTGATTCCTGGCATGCCCGTTTTAACGTGAACGTGGGTTATTATTTTTAACTTTTAAACGCAATGCAAATGATAAAAGAGATTTACACGCTATACGTGGAACGTTGGCACTTTTTCTTGGACCTCACGTGGGAACACCTGCAAATATCGCTGACATCCATCGTGATCGCCACGATTGTCGGATTGGGGCTAGGAATCATGATCAGTATGTACCGCAAGGGTTCATCCACCGTGTTGGGCCTCACGAACTTCATTTACACCATCCCATCAATTGCCTTGTTCGGTTTCTTGATTCCTTTTTCCGGAATCGGTAACACCACAGCCATCATCGCTTTGAGTATTTACGCCCTGCTCCCTATGGTCCACAATACCTACACGGGAATTATCGGTATCGACAAGGAGATTATCGAGGCGGCACGGGGAATGGGCAGCACAACCTTCCAGATACTCTATAAAATACAGATTCCTCTGGCATTTCCTGTTATCCTGTCGGGAATACGTAACATGGTCGTGATGACCATTGCCCTCACGGGTATCGCCGCATTTATCGGTGCCGGAGGATTAGGAGTAGCCATCTACCGGGGAATCACAACCAACAATTCGGCCATGACGATTGCCGGGAGTTTATTAATAGCCCTGCTGGCCTTATTGGCAGATTGGGGCGTGGGACGCTACGAAAAGTATATTAAAAGAAAACGTAAATTACTATGAAAAAATACATGAAAAACGGACTACTTGCACTATTCATTGGCCTCGTATTCCTGTCGGGATGCGAGTCGAAAAAAGACACGATCCATATTGCCACCAAACCGATGAGCGAACAATTCATTCTCGGAGAGATGCTTGCCCTACTCATTGAAGAAAACTCCGATTTGCACGTGAAAATCACGAAAGGCGTGGGTGGTGGCACGAGCAACATTCATCCGGCCATGATCAAGGGAGATTTCGACCTTTACCCGGAATACACGGGTACAGGCTGGTTGGTGATCTTGAAAAAAGACACGCTACTCCCACCTGACCAATTATTCTCCGAGTTACAAAAAGAATATTCCCGGGAATACGGGCTGAAATGGGTTGCCCCGTACGGCTTTAACAATGCTTATAGCTTGGCTGTAAGTAATGAAATGGCAAAAAAATATAACTTAAAAACATTTTCCGATCTGGCCCTTTATCCCGATTTATTCACTTTCGGGGCGGAATATGACTTTTACGAAATTAATGACGGGTACGCAGATCTCTGCGCCTACTATAACCTCAAATTCAAGAAAAACTTGGATATGGACATTGGATTGAAGTACGAAGCCATGAGATCCGGCAAGATTGATGTGATCAACATTTTCACGACGGATGGACAGTTAAGTCACGCAAATCTTACGATTCTAAAAGATGACAAACACTTCTTTCCTTCCTACTATTGCGCAACAATAGTACGAGAGGAAACATTGAAGGAACACCCGGAACTGGAAAGGATACTGGAAAAGATGAACGGTATACTGACTGATCAGGAAATGGCCGACATGAATTACAAAGTCGACGTGGAACATCGCACGGAACGGGAAGTTGCCGTGGAGTTTTTAAAGAAAAAAGGTTTACTTAATCCACAATTGAGTTATGGAAAATAATGTTGCTATTCGTTTTGAACACGTCAATAAATCATACGGAAACCGGGAAATATTAAAGGACTTCAACTTGGAGATCCGGAAGGGCGAGTTCCTAACCATTATCGGAAGTTCCGGTTCTGGGAAGACAACCGTACTAAAGTTAATTAACGGGCTGATCTCTCCCACTTTCGGGATCATTTATGTCGATGGGAAAGATATTTCGAAGGAGAACCAAACACTTTTACGTCGTAACATCGGGTATGTCATTCAAGGTATCGGACTGTTTCCTCACATGACCATTCGTAAAAACATTGCTTACGTCCCCAGCCTACTGAATCACAGGAATAAAGAACGTACCCGCAAAGCGGTGGAACGATTGATTGACGTGGTCGGTCTTGACAGGGATATGCTCGACCGCTACCCGGCAGAACTGTCCGGTGGTCAACGCCAACGAGTTGGTATCGCCCGAGCCCTTGCCGCAAACCCGGATATCCTACTCATGGACGAACCGTTCGGGGCGGTTGATGAGATTACACGCAAAATGTTACAGAGTGAAATTATTCGTATTCACGAGCAGTTAGGAATGACTATCGTGTTTATCACCCACGATATAAAAGAGGCCATAAAACTGGGTACCCGAGTTATGGTCATGAACAAAGGGCTTGTTGAGCAACTGGACACCCCGGATCATATCAGGAATACCCCGGCAACACCTTTCGTGAAAGAATTAATAGAAGGCTGACATTTACAAGTCAGTCTTTTTCTTTCCATTTCACATCACTATTCTTTTTGATGTATATCCGCAACGCGACATAAACATTCCAAAGTAAAATAACCAAACCGACAAACAGTATTAGTTTTAACACCACATACAAAATTCCAACCACTCCTCCTAACATCATACTTATTATTATTGATTAAACACTTATTTCTATCGAGTTAGGAAAGTTAATGAATATTTTTAATATCTCCTAATAAATCAGCTTTTATGAAAAAATACTTTCTCCGTTTTATTTATAAAATTTGCTTATATTTGCACGAAACGTGCGTACTATGAGAAATTACAACCAGTGTGAATCCGGTCTTATCTACAATGAATTTTCCGTCATTCTGATACAGACCTTTACTTCTGCCGGAATTGAAATTCCCTTGAACCCCGAAACGAATTTCTTCATCAAAAAGGATGATGACGGGCATTTTGACGACCAGTTGTTTACCCATTCGGATAAAGTCATCAACCGTTATCGTTTGAAAGGGTTCGATATATGTATTGACATTGACGGGAACGCTCCCGCTAGGCTATGGGGACACGTACATGTACGGGCTGCCGTATTCTTCAACAAGACAGTTGAAATCTCCTACCGGATTATCGTGAGCCCGACAGGAAGAATTAACGGGACCAAATTTTGCCAAACAGATGTTCCATTCAACACGGATCAACTGATTGCCGTGGCGGGGATCGTGCAACATGTGGAACATTGGGTTTACAACAACAAGAAGAAAGGCCAAGAAATCGACGGTTCCTTGAAAGTTGTTTCAATTAGTGACCTGCACATCGACGAAGAATCACACGTCCACACGACAACCGTGAAAACAAAAGGTGTTACTTTCGATGAAGTACAAAAGCGTTACCGCTATTTCTTTGACGGGCAAAGACAAAAAGATTCAAGAAAAAGTAAAGAATCCAAAGAGTTCGAATACGGATGGCATAATTATATCTTTCTGGATATTTGGGAAAGTATCGGTCACGAGGGACGAATCCGTTTTGACCAGATGCGGGAAGACCAAGTTATCGAACATATCGAACAATGTCACAAGGCGGAACTCGTGGGCCTCATGAGTCTTTACCCCGAAGAGTGGCCCTACCGCATGGATTCCAGTTTTGAAGATATTTGTGGGAAAAACATCGCCATTGACACCGATGATCTTGTGCTGGCAAATGAAAACATGAGTCTCGTTATCGGTACGTACGGAAACCGTGGGAAAGAAGCTCCCACCGACTGGAAAAAACACTTGGCCCGACGAGACCGTTATCACGTCAGTTGGCCGGAATATCTTGTGTTAGTCGAAATCCTGTTGGCTAAAAAACACACGATCAACTACGTGCTGAATAAATATATCTTCAATTCCCGACAAGCGATCAAGGATAACAGTCACCCGGAATCAAAGGACGGACAACAGGGATTCACAATCATCAATGACAAGATTCTGGACATGATCGAGCAGAATGCCCGCCTAAGCATCAGCTTATCCGATGTAATACTGCAACTCGATTCGGTACGCTACCTGCGCTATATGTCTCACAAACACATGTACCACGAGACAAGCCGAAGACTACGAATTGACGCAGACGAGCAGCAATTAAAGGACATCACGGAAAGAGTGGATAAATCCTTGACAAATGCCAACAATATAGCTGATCTGAAAGAGGCTAACAGCACGAAGAATATTCTTCTTTTCATTTCCATAGCCTCCCTTTTCGGAGTATTATTGGAAGGTAACGGCGAGGCTCCCGTGTTTTCGATGATTTCCAAAGAATTTGGGATATTCACAGCTGTCGTTCTGGTCGTTATCACTTCTATTGGTATATATTTCAGTATGAAAATCATGATCCGGGTAATTATTCACTACCTTCGTAAAAAACATAGTAAAAGAAAATCACATCAAATTTAATTTATGTATATGATACAGACATATTCTATCGATTACAGGACGCAACTCTGCGAGTTTTTCTCTCGCATTATCGAATCACACAAAGCCTACATTTCCCACGGGGAACTACAAATGGGAATCGCTCTCGATAGTAACGAGCTTGCTCCTAATTACAAGGAAATGTGGCTAAATTATCTCGATCGACAAGTAGAAAACCCGGACAACACGCTCCTGCTATATCTGGAAAACGGAACAATTATCGGGTTCGTATTGTTCGGCATCACGAATGACGGAGCCAGACCTTACGGAGTTATCTTTGACCTCAGTGTCGATCCCGTGTACCGGGGAAGGCGTATCGGACAGGAACTCCTGCAAAAAGCGACGGAAAGTTTCCGGGACAAAGGAATACAGGATTGTTACCTCGAATCGGGCGTCAACAACCATTCTGCCCATCAATTTTTCGAGCATCACGGCTTTAAACAAGTATCCGATATTTTCCGGTTAAAATTGTAGAAAACGAAATTAACAGATTAATTTCTTCAAAGGGATTCCGGTTGTGTTGATTGTTTCAAGATTATTGATTGCCAATTGACACCACGTTTCCCATTTTTCCCCGATATTGAATTGACATTTCCAATACTCCTGCAATTCAGCATCATCAACCTGCTGAATAAATTCTTTTATTGCAGATAATTCCCGGTAGAGTTTCCCAATCACTTTTGACACACCAGGATAACTCTCTCCGTTTTTCGTAATACACTCCTTCCCTCCTGCCGAGAAAATATCTCTTAGATTCGGACAAACAACTCCTTCTTGAGTTGCAAGCCAAACAGCCATACGATTGAATTTATCCGAACGATTACTTAATAACTCTGGGAAAAAGATAAATCCTTTAATTTGGTATTTCTGTTTCTCTTGCGGAGATAGCGAACTCCACATACGAATCACAAGGTTAGATACCTTAGAATGATCATTATCCAACCACCATAATTCTTCCCCTTCTTTAAGCCGGGAACGATAGTAATCAAGAATGGTTCGAATCGGATTCGGTTGACAACGCAATTCATCATAAGGAATTCCCAACTTGTCAAAAATTGTTTCTCCTTTTGATAAATTCATATCTACCAAATAACGAGGAGAGTGGGTTACCACGACTTCCGATAAACACTCTTCATAAGGCTTGCAAACAAAACAAACCGGTTCACACATTTTTCCAAACAAAAGGTATACTCGCTCCACATCTTCCACTCGAGTCCCCTCGGCAACACTACTTCCCGTAGACTTCCAATGATTAGCTTTCGTTGTTTTCACCTCAACCCCGTAATAACCACCGATAACAATATCAGGAAAACGTTGCCCGGAATATTTCACGATCTGATCTTCAAAACATGTCCCGACAGCACATTGTTGCAATACCTCCACGACTTTGTCTTCTAATTTACTACCTAATAAACCAGTATACATTTCCGGAAACGTCAATGCTTCCCGATTCATGAAGTCTATTACTTTTGCTAATAGCTCTTCGAAAGCACGATCATCTTGCATATGAAAACTAAATAACGACTTCATCAGGTTCGAAATAAAGATCCCACAAATTCTCAATTCGTTTTCCTATATGGTAAGCCAATAAAGGCGGAACGGCATTTCCTATAATCTTATAGGCTGCCGAAGGACTTAGAATATATCTCTGTTTGTTTTCCTCATGAGGAATCACAAATTCATAATCAAGAGGGAAAGTCTGTATCAACGCACATTCTCGCGGGGTTAAACGACGCTCTTTCAATCCCTTTTTCAATTCCTTGTCAATGATACCGCCATGTTCTTTTGACAGTCGTCTATATTCAATGTTACCATGATGTTCAGCCCGAATCGTCGGCCCGATCCCGTTAACATCCACCTCTGTCTGACCTTGACAATGAGTACCCATAAACTTGGCTTTGGAATAGACCTTTTGTGCAGGATCATCACTATCTTCCGGTTCCTTCAACCCGGCAAACATCCCTCCCACCGTCTGGGGGGGCATTAATCCCTTATTCTTAATATGATATGCATGACTGGGCGACGGATAAGGCACGTATTCATCGGGGATAACATCACGCATCAAAGCCTCACGGGCTGCAGGTGTTAACGCAGATTTACGTATACCGATAAAAATTACCCTCTCACGGGATTGGGGGACACCGTAATCCGCAGCGTGCAGAACACGAGGTTCCAGCACGATATACCCATCTCCATCTGCCCGGGAAAAATCCTGCTGAATAATCTCCTTCACATTGGAAAGATTTACCAATCCTTTCACGTTCTCTGCGATAAACAGCTTGGGCTTCGTGATTTCAATCACCTCTTTCATCCACATATATAACTTACCGCGGGTTTCTTCCGAGGCAATCTCCCCATCAATAATTTTTCCCTTATGATCTTTATGAGAATTGAAACCGTTACGTTTCCCCGCCACACTGAAATCCTGACATGGGAAACCTCCTGTAACCACGTCTACTTTTTCCGGGAAAACCAATTCCCCTGCCCTGTGCCGTTTCACGAGATCCACGATACTTTCCTCCCGGTAAACATCCGGCGTGTAACCGTACTTGGCGAAATAATGGGTCCAAGCCGTCCGGGCCTCTTTCAAAATATCATTGGCGAAAACAAGTTGAAAACGAGTAGAATGTAATTTTACCAAATCACCTCGCTCTTGCTTTTCAATAAAATCAGGATTACTTTTTTCATTAATACATCCCTTATGGATAGAGAATCCTCCTTCCAATCCTAAATCCATTCCACCACAACCTGAAAATAAAGATAATACCCGAATCGTTTTAGATGCCATTTACTTGTACGTTTTTACACCTACAAAAATAACAATATTTATCGGGTTATTGACACTGCTCGGAAAATTTATCCGCCATTTATTCCTTCCTTGGTTAATCTACCATTTAACCAATTCCCCCAAGTGTTACATCCCCGGGTTCACAACGTTAATTCCGTTACAATCCCACCACTTTCATTCCCGTGAATGCCTCGCTCGCAGCATGATCAAAGAAATTGATTAACTCTGCGAAACTTATCCACGTGTAAACAACAATACTCGTGATGACGACCAGTAGTAGAACTACGATTACCATTTGATTCCATTTAGTTTTCATCTCTTTTCATTTTAAAAGTTACTAACTCAAATCAAACTCTCGCTCCTATCATTGCTCACTGTAAATATATAACATTATTTTGTATTTACCAAATATTTTCTTAATAAAATCATAAATTTAACACCATGTAAAATATATTCCGAAACACCACTCACAAGTCCAGTTCCCGACGACAATGAATCAGCCGGTCACGCAAATATTTGATACTTTTGTTCTTTTGAACCTTCACCGTGTTCACACTAATGCCCAATTTATCGGCAATTTCCTTCCCGGAGAAACCACTAATACTTAATTTCATGATCTGCCGTCTCACTCGCGGTAAATCACCAATATGAAGATGTAGCAAGCGCACGATCTCTTCCTGCACGGTGTCCAGCATGAAATCCTTCGAGAAATCCTCGTTTTCTTTCTCTTGGTCTATTTTATCAAGAATCATCGCCCTCTTTTTCTTGTTACGGATATATAATAAAGAATTATTATACAAAGATTTATACAAGTACCCCATCAATTCCCGGCCGGAAGCGAACCGAATATCCGAGTGCCAGAGATTCACCAGCAAGTCCTGCACGATGTCCTTGGAGCAATCCATATCCTTCACGATCGACTCCACGTACACGCACATCGCCGCATAGCAAGACGTGTAGAGTTGCTCCCAGCATCTTTCATTCTTCGCATTAATGCCCGACAAAATAGATTCAAGGTTTACCATATCTATTTCTATTAGACGTCAAATATCATTTACATAGAGATAAAACATCAATTGAAGACACAAGAACGACCAAGGGGCGAAGATTCAATAATCAAGCGATTATCTACCCCTCGTCAGAAGAATTCGTTTACATTTTCCTTTGTCAGCTCTGCGTTTGTTACAATTTGTTTATCTAATAAATCCTATCACTTAGTACCACGTATTCAGAATAAAAATACTTAAAAATGAGATAAGTACTACCTTAAAAGACAAAAAATAAACGACTTTAATAAAATTGTTTAACAATCCAGCCGTGTAGCCGGATTGTTAAACAGCCTTCTATCAACACTCCTTAAATCCTATATTGCATGTTTAGCCGGACCATCATACCGTATATCGATAATCTTGCCATAACTCTTGGTTGACATCCACTTCGGGGTTATACCCGTGCCAAAATGAGAGTTATTCACGTTGAACATATATATTTCCCCGGTTTCAAGCGCCACGGTTAAATCCATCCCCATCGCACCTCCCCCACTTCCTGATTCTGTCGATGAGATCCGGGTAATCTTCCGTCCACCAAAATCAAACAACTTCACCGGATCTGTTCCTCCCGTTCCCCGGAATATATATCCCCACAACTCGCTGTCATTCACCCCGGAACTAAAG
>NZ_JBCOSQ010000041.1:0-44765 GCF_040920905.1 Butyricimonas sp. RTP31003st1_G1_RTP31003_210430
CTCTACCCCTTGATAGATCTCGGAAATTTCATCAATCGCGGCCTCGACTTGATCGAAAACAGTTGTTTTATCCAATGCCCCGATAGAGAGGAGTTTCATGGAACCGTCATCGACTCCTTTTTGTAATAATAATTTCAGGCCGTCCATGGATTCTTCCGGTTTTCCCGCGGTAGATCCCGTGGGAGCCTTGTACACCCCGTCATAGTAGACCATGGATTCCATGTCCTGGTGGATTCTCGGGATCAAGTAATTTTCCATCAAGAAACGGATTAAAGGCCAATCTTTACGGGAAAGATCTTGCCCTGCCAAGAAACCCAACCAGGAACTTTTAATATCATCCGGCCAGATGTCAAGGTCTACTTTCATCCGGCGTTTCCTGATCTCTTGGGGATGGAACTCTCCCGGGTCGGTCGGGGTCCACGATTTTTTGAAAGGTTGGACGATCGGACCTATATCGAATGAGGCCATCCTGTACACGTCGTTATCTGTCTTGATCGGGGTCATGTGAGTGGGAGTAACGGAACCTTGGGTTAATATTTTAATGATATTATTAAGGTTTTGACCACTGTTTAAATAGTAGGCTCCGTAGGCCTGTACGATTTCACTAACTAATAAATCTGCTGCCATTTTTATTACTTGTTTAAAGGTTATTCTTGCATGTGTTTCATCGAATTGAGTTTCTCCCAGTCAACGCCATCTTCTTTGTGTTTCTGTTCGTGAATCCCGGAAATGGGGGTTCCCGGCTTGGCGGCTAGTTTTTCCCGGATGACGTTTATTTTTTTCGGGAAGGAGCTTTCTGCCGCGATATCGGGGTGTAGTTCGTTAAGGGTCGTGACAGCGTTGTTGTACTCCGTTTCACATTGCTTGATGTTGCTGATTTGTTGGTCTCGTTGGGAGATGGCATCTTCAAGGGCCTGGAGTTGTGTCGCGTTCAAGTAGCATCCTTGCCCGTCCGTGCTTTCCAAGTGTTCCACTTTCAAGATGGAATTAATTCTGTCAAATTTGTTCATGAGGATTGTTTTTTGATTATGGTTATCGTTCGTGTTTGTTTCGGGTACCTGCGATTTTTTGGGCATGATATTTTTGATCCCGGACACGACTTTGTTCACGATGGTGTCAACATCCAAGTTTGATGATGTTCTTTCCCCGGAAGGTAGGCGGGGAAGGCCTAGTGCGTTGAACTTCTCCGAGACACGGGAAGAATCGAATCGAGTGGTGGTTTTGTACACCTCGTCCACGAATCCCCATTCTTTGGCTTCATCCGCGGTTAACCAAGTATCTTGTTTCATCAAGTTGAGAATATCAGTGATGGATTTACCACTTTTATCCGCGTACGCTTTTGCCGCGACAAGGGTCATTTTCTCGTTCTCGTCCTTGATTTTTTCAAGATCGGAAATCAACTCGGAGATCTGATCCTCGTTCATGCTGCCCCAGGCATCAACCCAGCTTAGGACTTTATGGATAAGGTAGAATGAAGATTCACTCATGCGAGTATGTTTGGCCCCGAGTGCGATGAACGTGGCGGCACTGGCGGCATAACCGGAAATGTCAACAAGCACGTTTCCATGTTTCGAGAACTCGTCTTTTATACTCACCCCAACGAGAAATTCTCCTCCAAGACTGCATAAGTGGCAGATGACTTGATCTTTCCCGGCTTCTTTTAAAAATGATTTCACGTACCGGCTATTATAACCGTAAGAGGAGATGTAACCGTCAATATCGAATTCAATAACTTTTGCCATAATACTGTTTTTCAGGCAATATTATGGCATTGTCGATAATATAAAAAGGACAGTTAATCCGGCAAAATAGTGGGAGGGAGGCGTAATTTACGGGAAAATTTAAGTTCGACGTGGTTGAAATCGGAAAAGTCACTGCCGCTTTTTTGATCATATTCATGGTGGAGTGGTTCTTCCTTGTTTCCTTCCAACCTGGAGATCCCGTTCGTGTCGATCGTTATTAAAACGTAAAGTAGCGGGAATGTTTTGATCAGTTCTTCTGCCTTATCTGAACGGGGTATTTGACATTTGATTTGTAGATCATAATATTTTCCTTTTTTGTCTTCCTTGTACGAGCAAGAACGTTCACCCGTGTCGTAGGTGAAGGGGATGTTAATTAATTTGTCCCTGGATATGATTTTTCCATCTTTGGATAAATTGGAAATGGGGCAGATAAACATTTTGTTTAAACCTCCGGTGTTATTCATGGTTATATGTTTTATATATGATATTTATTCTTGTCCCGATTTAGGGAAAGATTTGGATAATGTCCCACTCTCGGACATAAATTCCAGAAATATTTTATTTAATTCGTTTTTAAAGTTCGTGATGAATTTCGACTGGACGGTTTTACCGTTTCTCGTGAAGTCTTTTCGAATGGCCTCGGCACTCCAGACGTCTTCCGGGAAATTGAATTTTTCTTGAAAATCACGGATACATCTGGCCAAAGGGATCCCGATACTCCGGTTGTTAGCGATGTAAACACGAGCGAAAAATTTGATCCGGCGTTCCAGGTAACAATTAAGTCGCTGCGTGGCCGTCTTCGTGAGAGTGAAGCCGTACCGGTGAAAGGTGTCCCTTGATATCCGGAAGCAAACGGTATCAGTGTACTTGATCTGTAATGTCTTGTCCAGACGTGTCGCTCCTTCTTTCAACAGGAATTCAACCATGTTATTTAATTCCGGATCTTTCCGGATGTCTACCGGGGAACCGAAATTATTCTCGAGAAACGCCCGGATGTATGGTTTAACGGCAACTGTAATGGTGTAATAGTTCATCTCGATCTATTTGTGAATGGCTAAATTATTTTTCGTGTATAGTTTTTTAATTTTTTAGTAACCTACCGACCTACCGACCTACTTTTTATCGGAATATTTTGCTAATATACTCAATTATAACGCACTTGACAATGTTTTATCGGAATATTTTCAATTAAAAATGTCGACCTACCCGACCTACCGGGGCTTTTTTGGCTTGTTTTGGTAGGTCGGGAATTTTTTTGAATAATTGCCGTGAAAAATAGAGATGACCTACTCGACCTACCGTGACCTACCAACCTACCCGGTAACCTACGATAACCTACTTCATGTATATATTATTTATTTTCTTATTAAATATTTATATTATAGTGTATTACGTGCTTGTCAAGTTTCGAGAAATGTTTCCAAGGTAGGTCGGTAGGTCGGTAGGTCGCACTTTTTGAAAAACTTTTCTTGTAAAACACACTCTTATTTCTATTCATTTTATACCGGGGGGACGGGGGGATAAAAAAAGGGATACCGTGAAAATGGTATCCCCAAAACGTGATGCTTTAAAATGTTCTCATGATCTCGTTTGTAATAGCCAGACGAATTTACCTTGGCCGGCCACGGGAACGCACTTGAATCCCTTCTCCCGTAATTGTTCGTAAATGTCCTCCATGGGGATAGGGTAAACGGAGTTAAACATCTCGAGTATCTCGGTGGAGGTGTATTGCTCGTTTGATTCCTGCCACGTGTCGGCGGGGGAATATCGTTCAAGGAACGAGTCCATTAATTCCTCGAGAGCTTCCAGGTATTTGTCGTTACACATGTTTAACCTCCTTTCTGATGACGGACGTTAATAGATTTCCGGCAGATACGAATGCGGCTTGAATGGCCTCGATGAAGTTACAGGCTTCCTTTTCCGAGTTGGTGAATCGGGAGGTCGGGATGTTCGAGTTGATGGCGGGGTAGATGCCTTGAATGGCTTGACAGATGTTTTCCATGTCCCGGATGCAAGATTCGATAACGGCTTTCTCGGCTTGGGTCGATGCTTGTTGGTTATTCATGGCATACCTCCTTCCTGCAAAAATGGATGGTAGCTTGCATCTCGGATAATCTCGCTCTTGCTTTCGCCCATGCTTTGCGGTAAATCTCCACGTGAGGGGAGTCAAGGTTGTTCAGGAATAGTTCTCGGAAGGTATTTACCTTGTTTCGTTGAGCGATGATGCCCCGGGGTGATGGGGTTTGAGATTGTTTTTTCATGTTACGTAATTTTAAGCATTTGTAGGTACCATATAAAAACGGTGTACCTTTCCCGCTGCTTAAAGTCTTACGTAAGGCTCGTCCACGCCATTATAACATGGACACGGGGGTATACACCGCGTATCTTGCAACATAGTTTCCTGATAGATATAAAAAATCCACCTTCGTGAATCCGGGGTGGTCTATCTCCACCTTACGTATTAAACTTTAAGCGTTACAAAAGTAGGGGAAAGTTGTGATATGGCAAAATAAAAACAAGGAATTTCCATGTTTATTTACATCTTCTCCATCGCTAGAGAAAGATACTTTGGTGGTACTGTTTTTCTTTTTGTTCTTTCAACAATGAGGTTGGAATTTTTTAAAAATCTATTGCGTATTTCAAGGAGATCGTTTTGTCTTCGTCCTCTGCTTTGATCACGAAAGGTTCCTTGTCCCTGCATATGTAAATACGAGCATGAAATGTTTGAGAATAATTGTAGTTATTTACAGAACACTCTAGCTGTGCGACAAAATCTTTAGAAACGGGACCGTAGGTTGCTTCCCATTCGGAAGTGAGAGATCCCGTCAATTCTATTGTTTTGCTACCTTCCTCGGTCGTGAACTTGATCGTTTTGATGGGATTGATATGTTGTGTCTTGGCTGTTACCTCGTATTTCACGTAATATCTTACGTCTTCTTCTTTTTCTTCTTCTTTTTGTGGGGTATCATTATCATCGGAGGAACAAGCACACAACAAGAAAGATAATGCCATTATAACTAATAAAAACTTTTTCATACCTTCATTTATATTTGAGATCCCCTATATTGAATCTATTTCATTTTTGGGGTAACGAGGATTCACTCGTCTTGCCAAAGGAGATCTTATATTTATTTTATGTATTTAGTATTGAACATTGCAAATATGGAAAGAAGTTGCGAAATCACAAAATTAATTTTCTTCAGGAAATTTATTTCCTGAAGTTATTCTTGGAATAGTAATTTTAATTGTTGTTTATTGGCCTTGAAATCTTCCCACGTTAAATTATCCACGGATTTAAGTTGTTTGCGTAGTTTTTCTCGGGATTCATCAACAACGTCAAGTTGTTGGCGTAATTTTTCTTTTTGTTCGCTTTTCATTTTGTGAAATTCAGGCTCTTCCACGAATTTCTCGTAAAGGATATCACATATTAATATTTGATATTTTAAAACGTTTTCTCTCGCATCCTCTTTTACCTTGTTGGGATGAATACCTCCGAGCCAAAGGAAGAAGCGTTTCAAAGAAATGCAAAGCATGTCTCGTTGTTTTCCGTCACCTCCAACTATTGGGATTAACCCAATGGTTGAATTAAAAACTGGATGAGATTTTAGCACTTCTGTTTGTGTCGGATAGTCAATTCCTAAAATTTCACACACGGGCTTTATTGCCACGTAACGTTGTTCGTTTACAACCGGACATTCGATACTGCCGCTTTCGATTTTGATGGTTTCTGTTTTCATGTTTTGGTAATTTAAATATTTGTTCAACTTGTTATGTGTTTAAAATGGTTTCTCGTCACTTGCCGGGATCATCTCTTTTAATTTGCTTTGTGTTCCCGGTTCCGGAATGGTTTCGTCCGGGGCATTTCGTTCCAAATCAATATCGAAATATTGTTTGAATATCTCGTAGTTTAAAGCTAGACAGCTTGTTGTTTGTTCCTTGCGTTCCACGATTCTGATCATCTCGGATGATTCCTTGCCGTTAGAAAGATCACCCTTGGGAACCTCGTTCACGACATTCCAAGAAAATTTCCGCGAACTCACGATACCGATATACGCGGGGTTCGACCTCAAGTTTTGCTCGATCGTTGATTGTGTCGTGTCCTCGTCTCTAAAGGATGATTGGTTGTACATGGTGAACACGTTCGAGATCCGGAGGAAAAGAACTTTCATGGAGGCTGGGGAAAGTTGCCGGACTTCTTTCTCGTTTCCGGAGAGTTTTAACGTGAGTTTTCCCGGTTGACTGATGGCAAAATCTCGTCCTTCTTTGATCGTGTTGTTGTTAATCATCACCTCGACGGCCTTGAAGAACCCGGCGAGCTTGTCCGTGTGGGAGATCATTTCAAGTTGCGTCTTAACTTTACTGATGGCTATGTTGAAAAATTCATCATAGGTGAATGGTAATTCTAGGTGTGGGGCGAACTTCTCTAACAATTTGCACGTGGTTAGGAACAGGGAAACAGTTTTGATGATACGTACCATGTCCCCGGAGGCGTTACTTCCGGCCACGATCGCTTTCGTGAGACTCTTGTCGATTTCTCTCAAGTGTCCCTTGAAATGTTGTCGGATGATCGGCCGTAATTTCAACACCTCGAAAAGAATGTTGCATAAGCCGATTTTCTCGTGTTCTTTTAGCTTGTCAAAGATTTCTTTCTCCCGGGTGGTGTATTCTTCATTCCGTTTGGGAACCTCGCATAACACGACACGGTTCATCAAGGCGTTATCGTCACGTTGCGGGGTCTCTTGGCCGAGAATGATAACCGGGCTATTTACCTTCGAGGTGTCAATATCCTTGTCGGAAACTCCCTTGCGTTTCTGTTTCCCGTCACCGTCATACGTGATCGCTTTCAAACCTTGAAATTTATCTTTCGAGATATCCTTGTTGTTATACTCTTCCAGAACTTGAGGAACATCCCGGAATCCTTCCATGAGGGTGAAGAAGGCTGCATCGGTACCGGAATTCAGGTTAAAGGAGGGTGCGTCCCGATCAACGTAGAGGGAACGAATGGAAATGGCGATCTGGGTTTTCCCGGACATGGTGGGACCGATAAAGAATAACGCCGTGAATAACCGGTCGATCACGTGAATATCGGATCGGAAAGCGCACATGATGGCGTATATGATTGCCCATTTCCCGTTATCGTTGATCTTGTAGACCTCGTTCATGAGTGATGCCCATTCTTTGAAGGAACATTGTTTATCCACCGGGATATCCCGGTACGTGAATTTTCGAAGTTGCTCGTACTTGTCGTTATCGGTACGAAGGTTCGCGTAAATCTTGCTGAAAGCCGGGGAATAATAGTTTATATCATCATGCGTGACGACCCCTAGGTCGTTAGTGTAATCAATGCGGTACTCGTTATCCACCTCGTGAAAGATGGCGTTGGCGAAAGCGTAGAATCCTTCCTGCTGTTGCCCGAAAGTTTTCAGCTCCACGCATTTCGTGTAATTGTAACTCATCGCTTGCCGGATTCGCTTGAAATGTTTCACGTCCCCGTTCTCGAAGTTAAGGGCTTCCTCGTTCAAGAGGATCTCTTCAAAAGATTGAAGGGAGGCCAGGGATTTACTTTTAATTTCAATGTATATCGGTTGTTTGGAGTATAAGCGGTTGATTTTAATAACACGTTTGTTGTATTCTGAATCCTTGTCGTAGATATGCAATAACGGGATCATGTAAAAATCGGCAACTTGCACGTGGCCACTTTGGCCGTTCCGGAACATGTAACAGACCGGATCCCCGTCTTTGTTTATGAGGGGATAGAATCCGTGACGGCGGTAAACACGGGAATATTCCTCGTTTTGTTCGACGTAATCGGGTAGGGCCTCGGGATCGTAGTTTAGTATCGAATCGTCGATATCTATCCGCTGTGTGATCAAGGCAGATTTCGCTTTCCTTTTCTCCAGATGTGGTTTTAAGATCTCTTTATATTGATTGGCGGTTAAACCGAATGATTTTTGCCAAGAGGTGGCCATGATGGCTCGAACTGTATCGGAAGCGAAAGAGATGGTTTCCGCGCAACGATCAATCATAATCGCTTTTTCCGTGTCTGTCGAGTTGGGTAGCGAATGGCTGTACATGTTCACGTAGTATTGAGCGAACCCGATGGTGTCTTCTCCCGGAATCCTGATGTTAATCGTTGATTTGGCCTTGAAAATCTCTTTCAAGAGTAATAAAGAGGAAGATTCATGATTCACGTCGAAGTTTAACTTTTCCGGCTCGTAATACTCGAAAAATTCGATAGATCTGGAGAGGTTCTGTATTTGATCAGCCCCGGGAATGCCTTTGTAATAAATAACGGGCGTATCCCCGTAGTACCGGGTGAATGTCGAAAATTCTCCCGTTAGAATACACGGTTCTCCCGTGTTTTGAATGAGTTCAATAGCTTCCTCTACCCCGTAAAACCCCGTTTGCATCTCTTCTTCCCGGGCGGGAATCATCCGGGTTAATTCTTTTAGTTGTTCGGTTAGTGTTTTGAATTCTATATTGAAGGTGGCAGATAATTTTTTGAGATAGGCTTCACGAAGGGGTGCTTTTTCCACGTGGGCGAGTAATTTTAAAAGTTGGGTTAGGGTTTCCTCGCTCGTGATCGGGTCGTCCAAGGTCTCTTTGTAAACGTCAATCAAGTAAGAGAGAAAATCGACTTCCGTGCTTTTTATGTATTGCTTGAGTTTATCCGGGGATAGCTTCCGGGCGAAACTATCCGGGTCTTCCCCGTCGGGTAATGGTATGCAACGAACGTTTGCCCCTTCCGGCAGAAGGTTCTCGATACTCTTGATGGTGGCGGCCTGTCCGGCCTTGTCGCCGTCAAAAACGAGTGTTATATTTCGGGTGAAGCGAATAAGTTGTTTGAGGTGATTTGTGGTCATGGCTGTCCCTGAACCTCCTACCGTGTTCTCTAGCCCGGATTTTACCCATGAGAGAACGTCGAATTGTCCTTCCGTCCAGAAAACTTTATCTTCCTTGATGATGGCATTTCTTGCTTGATATAAACCGAAAATAATATTTCCTTTTTTGAATAAATCGGTCTCCCGGCTATTGCGGTACTTGGGTTCATTATCCTTCGGCTGACGGTAACGGGCCTGAAAACCGATGATGCTTCCGGTAATGCTGAAATAAGGAAACACGATTCGATCTTGAAAATAATCGTAGTACGTGCCTCTTTCGCTTTTCCCCTCGATGGAAATGTCGAATAACATCTCGTCGGAAAATCCCTGTTTTTTCAGAGCCTCGGATGTTGCCCGGTGAGCCATGGCATAACCGATCTGGTAACGTTCTATAATCGAATCCTCGGGAGAGAATCCCCTTTTTATCAAGTATTCTTTCGCTTCCTTTGAAAAGCGATTTCGGGTAAATAGGAGCGTGGCGGCTCGTAAAGCGACCTGTTGTGCTTCTCTTTTTTTCTCTCGTTGTAATTCTTCCGGGGTGAGTTCCTTTTCCGGGATCTCGATGTTGTAACGTTTCCCGAGATACCGGACGGCTTCAGGGAAAGACATCTTTTCATGTTCCTGGAGAAAGCTAATCACGTTACCTCCTTTTCCGCATCCGAAACATTTGTATATTCCCTTTGCCGGGGAAACGGTGAAAGAACTTGTTTTCTCGTTATGAAACGGACACATACCCCAGTATTGTCCGCTTCTTTTCGAGAGTTTTACGTGTTCCCCTATGATGCCGACGATATCGGCTGTCCCGAGTATTCGATCAATTATTTCCTGTGCTATTGCCATCCTCGCTAAAATTTAGAGATAATTGTTTGATTTCAAGGACTTCTTTCATGGTGATATCAAAATGTGAAATTAACCGAGAATATTCATCTTCGTTGATCTGTTGCTGCCCTTTGTATAGAGCCCACCATCTTTTTTGTGATATCCCCACGGCATCATAAAATGCTCGTGTTGGGTTAAAATATCCCGGGTCCTTGAATTTGATCGTGAGAATCTCTTTAACAACGTTACGGGTTACTTTCTCGTTCACGATGATCCGATTCCGGTGAATGTATTGTTCTACGGCCTTTTCCGTTTTCCTAAGGTGTCTGGCCATCTCGTGAGGGGATAATTTCCCGATGTTGTCTATCACGAATTGTTTTTCTGCCGGTTTCCAATGTTCTCTTTTTAGTAGCATCTTTTTATGATTTTAGTGTAATCCTCGCTGAACTCGTATTCCGGGTGTGTTAGGATAAATTTACAGCAAAGTTTAATAAATAGGTCTAGGTTTTCTTCTTTCACGATTTTCCGGATATCGTAAAAAGAATTGTCTTTTAATTGTTCGAGAGCTTCCCACACGCGACATTCGTATTCCTGGAAAGCGATTACGCCCATGGATTGGATGTATTCACGGATCCACTCCCGGTTTTTCATTTTGTGTTCGCTCAGGTTCATGCGTGTTTAATGTTGGATGTCCTTTTAATTTTTCGTACTCGATAGTGACAATTCTTTTCAATATGCCTGTCCCATCGCAAGTGTCACAAATTTTGTAATCATGTATCCTTTCATCACCCGTGGCGAAACGTAATTGGCCGTGGCCCCCGCAACGAGTACAAATAACGAGTTTCGTGTCCCTGGTTTTCATATCGTGAAAAACGTTTTTAACTTTCAGGTTGATATTTGATATGAGTTTGCTAGATCTCGTTTTTGGTTATTATGGCGTACATGTCATTGTCTGGATGAGTCGAGATTTGGAATTTTACCCTAGAGGAAGTTCCTGTACTCGTGAAAACGTTTTGAGCAACCACGGCGAAATTACAAACCAATCCACCGTTACCGCTCGTCGTGGCTCGTAATTCGGCTCCTTTATCTTCCGATATTTTCATGTACCAGTCTTTCGGGTTCTCTTCATCTTGAAAGAAAATAAGTTTATCCCCGGTTTTTAGGCCTATTGTCTCCACGGCTTTCCTGTTAAAACTGATGCAACCTGACTTCGTGAATGTTATGGTTGCTATACCTTTCAAGGATTTTATTCCGGTTGTTGAGAATTCTTTTAGTTTCATGTTAATTTGAATTGAGTCGTTTCTTCTATTGATTGTCTTCCTTTTCAATGATATATCATGATTTTTCGGGGGCAGATTAATCATCGAAATCCTCGTGGTGTAAATTATACCCGACTAGAATCGCTTTTTTCAATTGTTCTCGGGAATCATAATTACTTGAATCTTCTTGTAATATCTTGTCTGCTAATTCATAAGCTTTTTCTTCCAGAGACGTTTCACCTTCCCTGGAGTACTGGATGGCCATCCGGGATTTATATCTTGAGTTTTCATGATTCATTTCAACGGATATAGCCACTTCTGCCGCGTTCATGCCGATGCCCGCTCTTGTCATTTTTATTAAAAGGAATTGAGCCAATTGAAAACAATCTTCCCAACTTGTTATTCCTTTCAAATACCCGTTAATACCGGACTTTTGACCAGCCTCGAACATAGATTTGGCGAATGTCTCGCCTGCGTTACAACCGTTGTTCTTAACGGTTTCCTCGTATATTTCTTTAAATGTTTTCATACTCGTTTAATAATTAGTCAACTTCATTTTATCCAATTCCTGTTGAAATATTTTTCCGAAATAGAACATTTCTAATCCATGATTACACGGAATTGATCTGAATCTTATCGTCATCCGGAATAACCCGAAATGACGATATACACCATCTTTACATTGCTCGTAACTCATTTTTATACTTACAAATTCATAATTAGGGCAACGACGTAACGTTCGAACAAAAGCAATGTATTGCTCTATCCTTATATATAAAACGGTTGTATATTTTCTTTTATACATATCGTGTTTTTGCAGTTATAACTATTAACACTGGATTGCCTCTTGAATACCATCACAGGCTTGTTCTAAATATTCCATAGATTCCTCGATCGCTTGAATAATTTCATCCATGCGCTCGGCTTTCGAGCTTTCCTGTAAATTATCGGGTAGGTTATCACGTGCCTCCTGTTCTTCATCCCGAATCTCCTCTAGTTCATTTTTGATTATATCAATCTGCTCTGATAAATCTTCCAATCTTTTTCTTCGATCTTTATTCATATCGTTTTCTCCTTAACCTGCTTTATTTTTTGTTTTAATCGTTCTTCTGCCGCTTTCACGTTAGCCATCTTGATCACGAGTTTCTTTCTCGCTTTCAACAAGTCTTCATCGGTATTTTCATCGAAAAACAAGTTGTTTGCCTTGTTATAGGCAATGTATTCATCAATTTTCCGTTGTACTCTCGTGACTTGCGCTTTTGCGGAAGTTAGAGTTTTCAAGTCTGCAGTAAACTTTGGATTGTTCCCTAAACGCTTGTCATAAAAACTAAAATAGCAATTCACGTGATCTTTCGGGTATTTACAAACAAGCTTGGCCCGTCTCCAGTTTACCACCCACTCCCAACGTTCATAAACCTCACGAGGTAAATCATAATTGAAAATTTGTTCCCTGTTACGGTTCTTGTCCACACGTTCGATACTGATAGAAACCCACTTTTGAACACCCAGTTCCCTTTCAGCCTTGGCAAAATCTTTTGCCATTTGAATAAAATCATCCGCCTTCTCTTGTCTCATTACCGGTTCCCTTTTGAATTAATCTCCGATGATCACCCGGTATATACCCTTTTGTTTCCCTTTGAAATCATCAAAATTTACCAGTTGTTGTTTCAAGTATATTTCTAATGCCACTTTTCTAAACCTCTCGTAGTTTCGACGATCAAGGGGATAAAACTCCCATTTTCCCAAATCTTTCGTTAATTCTTCACGAGAATGAGCAAAATGGGCGGTACAATTATCTCGTCCAAATTCATGCTTACAATCGCAAAATTGTAAATCTTTAGACACGCATAGTCTCAGTTTTTCTAAATATTTAAAGCTAAGCCTTTTTTCACCTAGCCGGGAGAATTCTTTTTCCTCCAAAAAGGCTTTTAATTCTATATGGTAAAAACCATTATCACTTGGTTTTCTATAAAAATAATGGATTTTCATAGTTTGTATTTAATAATTATTACCTATTGCCATGATTCAAATTGTTTTCCTATTGATTATTTATTCCAATATCCTCCGCAGTAGAGGCATTCGAAGTGATCTGCCATACGTATAACCTGATTCTCTTCTTTTATATTCATCGTACAAATGCAGATTCTATGTCCGTCTTCGTCAAACTCCGGTTCGGGAATACCCGAATAGTTCCAAAAACTCAATTTACCCTTAAACGGGATTGGTTCTCGGAATTGAATGGGATTAGCAAGTATCCAATTCCAAACATCTTTTTCTGCCCATATTGACGGGTGCTCTCGCACGCAATCGACAATTTCAACACTGCCAACAATAGAACCGAAAGGATATTGACTCCAATCAGTTCCCGATTTTGAAATCTGCCGAATAAATTCATCGACTTGTCTAGCAACCGGGTAGTCCCAAAAGTTTGCGGAGCTTTTTCCTGCATGAATCAATATCCTTTGCCCGATATACTTCTTCGGGCATTTCCATGTTCTATTTTCAATGTCTTTAATGCCATGTACTATTAAAGAAGCCCAAGGTTGCTTTATTGTTATTGTCTTCATGTCTTTTTCTAATTGATTTATTCGATATAAACTTGAACAACAAAATTGAACTCCGATAGAAGTTGCCTAACCTGGAGTATATCGTATGGATTCTTACCGTATGGGATAAATATCGTTCGTTCTTTTGTCACGCAACGAACGCCCTTCTTCCGTAGACGATAGAGGATATTGTTTCTTCGCTTGTATCTTTGGGACTCCATACGTTGAATTGATGTCCATTATTAAATATTACGCTACTAGTGTGATAGGAGTTAATTTCAATTCATGCAACTTTTTCGCTAAAGCCTCGCACAAAACTCTTGCCATGTTTACCTCGACGGCGTTACCGATAAATTTTTTCTGATCAGCTTGCGTGCCGATTAAAATGTAACTTCTTGGGAAGCCCATGATTCTCTTGAGTTCAGGAATTTTCAGCATCCTCATTTTGATATCTACTATACCATACAAGGCCATGAACTCTTTTATTTTACGAGCCATGTGACTATCAGTATCGTAAATTTCGATTGCGATTTGTCCGGATTCAGTTACGATTAAATAAGGTGGTCTTTTATCCATTTTTGCGATTAAGGTGAAACAAGGATTATTTATTGATCCCCCGGCAGAGTGAAATTGGGGATTCATCAAGTAGTGCCATTTCCGGTTGGCCGTGATCACTTGAGACGGTTCCTCGATCGAACTACCCACGTTATTAAAATTCGTGTTCATTATCCATGGTTGGCATTTCACTAGGGCATATTTGGGATTGACAGTCAACGTACCAACGGGGCGATCAATCCCGGCAGGTCGACTCTTCCCGAATTGTTGGTCAATAAACACCAGACGTTGTTTCGGTACGGTTGTTATTGTCGGGCAGGGATGATCTATTTCTGATAACTGACCTCCACCAGAGTAATAATTCATGAAAAATGGCGAAACAAGTGATAAGCGATCTTTCGTTGTGATTGTCGAGGCGGGACAGTTGATCGAACGAACGTTATCCCCATTCCCATAATAAGCTGCGAGAAAATCAGAGGTTATTAAAGCGTGATTATCTTTCGTTTTAATTGTATGTGCTGGTTCGTCCACGCTGATATTTTTGCTTTCGGGGTGACCGGAAAAGTATTTTGATAAGAAATTAACATGAGCTATTCCTAGACGATTTTGACAAGTTACAGCATGACAAGGGGCGTCGATATCGGGAGCTTGATATTTACCATTTCGATTCATACTGTTCCATTTGATCATGAATGCCTCTTTGCCCCCGGCAACAAACTTGATTAATCCAGCGTATATTCTCTCCAGTGTTTTTTCGGATAATGGTTTCTGCCGTCCGAAAATTGAATTACCTTCATCCGAGAAATCTAAAACATCTTTGACTGGTTTCCACTTCTCTAGGTTTCCGGTAAGAGATTGTCGAGGTTCTTTGGCGTGTGTCGGTTCCGGGAATACGATCGGTAATCCTTTCTTGGCGAAGATACCGAAGAACCGTTTCCGGGTGGTATACGCCCCGTAATTGGCAGCGTTGAGAATCCGGTATTCGAAATCATACCCGTATGATTTTACATTGAAAACCCAGTGAGTATAATCCTCACCTTTAAACATCGAGATCGGTTTACCATTTTCATCCATTGGTCCCCAACTCATAAATTCTTCCACGTTCTCGATTTGGATGTAATCAGGATTTATGGCTTCAATATACCGGAATAAATGTTCTGCTAGTGTTCGGCTGTCTGCATCTCGTGGTTGCCCTCCTTTTGCTTTGGAAAAATTTGTGCATTCGAGTGAAGCCCAAAGAACCACGAAAGCTGACGGGTATAATCTTTTCATTTTATCCAAGTGAGAAACAAGTGGTGTTAGTTTTAGCGTTCTGATGTCTTCCGTGAAATGCATCGCTTCCGGGTGGTTCGCCGCGTGAGAGGCGATGGCTTTAGCGTCATGGTTCACGCAAGCAATAACTTTAGCGCATGAGTTACTATTAAGTTTGGCTAGTTCGACCCCGCTTGAAGTTCCTCCGGCCCCGCAAAATAGATCAATGTATAATAGTTTCATAATGTGATTTTTTTTACGAGAAGATCTATGTAAACATGATCTTCTCGTTGGTTATCTATCTGGAAACTTGATTGTGATAATTTTTTACCGGGATATCAAATTCTGGAAAGTGTTCATTTGCTATAAACGCTTTGCCCTCGTAATTCCATGAAACTTGAATCCGCCCGAATTTCGGATGGTGGATGATTCCGAAAGCTTGGAGTATCTTTTGGGATTTATCGTGATAATTGAATTTGAGGAATTTTATCTTTAAATTTCCTTGTATTGAATCTCGGGCGTTCTCGAAATCTCTGACCGAATAAATACATTTATGATCGAATAATATTTTAGCTACCGTGTACATTTTTTTCTTTTTAAGTGCCGGGGCGACAATTTATCGCCCCGACGATTGCAAAATCTAACAAATTGAGAAAAAGTTTTTTCATGTGGTTTTTCACGTCGGGGGGACTTCGTTACTCAACCATACCTATAATCGTGGCGGCATTGGCCGCTAAAGCAGCCATGTTTCCCGCGTTTAGTTTATCTCTAAGTTTATTAATTCTGGATCTTGTTCCGGAGATGGACAAGTGTAACGTGTCCGCGATTTGTTTTACCGATTTACCGGATATGATCTCTTGTAGGGTGGCAACATCTTGATCTTTTAAAGAAGACGCTTGGCCGCAAAGACGTCCTCTGCCGGGACAATTCTTTCGCTTGCAGGCAGAATTAAACGAGTCTTGAATCAATTTACCGTCCAAGTAATCCGGGGTTGAATCCAAAGCTCCGAACGAGCAAAACAGCCATTGTTTGAATTGGACTTCAATACTCGTGATGTTTAATTCTGTTTCGAAAAAATGTTGTGCTTTCTTGTCTTTGACAAAAGCTCTGAAAAACACTTGTTTGATCATACTTGGTAAATTTTCAAAAGTTGTTACAATCCCCTCGTGTAAAGCAAATGCTTTAGTTCCGATGTAAAAGACCTCGGTTCCGTGGAATATTCCTGCCGGAATGTTGGTTAGGGGTTCTTTTTCTTTTAAATTTGTATCCATAAATCTTTTAGATTTCAAATCCCGTTGAAGTGTGGTGACCTAGACGGGATTTTGTTTATATTTATTGATTGTCAGTTAATTCAGCGTCATATTCGTGTCTTAACAAGGATCTTAGGTTTGAAAGTATTTCCCCGTAAGTTTTAAGTATTTTGGTGGCATCATCAGAGCGTGCCCCGGGATTGGTTTCTAGTTGTTCTTTGATTGTCGTTATCCTCGTGATCTCTTCACGGATAAAAGCGATGTTTTGGCGAAGAATATTTATATCCAAATCAATACCGTTCATATTATCATCATTTTTGATGTTGTTTTGTGTTTCGAGATGATTTTACTTTGTGAATAAAAATGACATCTTTAAAAGGTAATTTCGTTTTGCTCTCCAATGAGTTTTTGGATAGCCTCTTTTTCGAGTTTGGAAAAACTGTTACGTTGCAACTTGGTATAAAAAGTCGAAAATTGTATTCCCGACACGCGGATAAACTCGTTTCTGAATTCTCTTTTTTCAAGAGGTTCAAGAGAATCATACCATTCCCGAAAAGTAATTTGTTTCGTTTTTACGGCTGTTTCCATCTGAATTATATTTTTTGTTATTAACTTTATAATGCAAAGTTATTTTATAAAATAAATAATTCAAATATAAAATAGGATTTTATTATATAAAGGAGTAATTTATAAACGGTCTAAAGATATAATCATGTTTAACGGTCAGAATATAAAGCGTTTATCAGAGATTAAAGGAGTCAAGATAAAAACCGTATGTGAGCGTACGGGAATTAGTCAAGGATCTTTTTACACGATATTGTCGGAAAGGGGCAATCCAACGGCAGATAATTTGGAAGCTATTGCGGACTTTTTCGAATGTTCTATTGATGATTTTTTTGACCGGAAATCTTATGGAAAGGAACAATCGTGTACTGTTTCCGGGAATGGTAATAAGGTTCAAAATGGAAAGCATAACGTGATGATGGAGGACCAAGCAAAAGAAATAGAATACTTGCTTAAATTATTGAAGGAGAAAGAGGCTTTGTTGGAGGCAAAGAATGAATTGTTGCGGGAGAAAGATCGGATTATAAGGTTATTAGAGAATAAATAACGAGACGTAATCGAATAGTGAATTATAATTATTTTTCATAAAATAGAACATTTTTGGGATACCATTTTTTATAGTTAACAAAAATAGCAAAGGGCGAAATTTTATGCTATTGAAAAGTTGAATTTGTTCATTAAGAAATGGATTAATATAGACAAAAGAGACAAGAGTTAATTTATTAATGATGAAGCTACTTGTAGAGGTATTAAAATCCAGTCATCTCGACCATGCTAACAGGAACTCTGGTATTCAGAGTTCCTGTCGTTTTTAGGAGTGAGTTCCTGTTCTCTCCGTTTACTTTTTCATCGTGAAGTGTGCCGATAGTTCGTCAGCCGAATAAAAGCCTGTGTGGCGGAAGAACTCTTTGCCCTTTTTGTCAAGTAATACTTGGGTGGGAATTGTGGCGACTCCGTAGTATTCGAAGAATCTTTTGCTCTCTGGTTCCATTAAGTTCATAAAAACTACATTGACTTTCCCCTTGTATTCGGTTTTTATTTTCTCCATGACTTCTTCCATTTGGCGACAAGAGTGACAGCCTGTGGAGCCAAATTCAATGAACGTGTAATCGTAAGTTTTCCCGTTATGATGATAGTTGTATTTTTGGGCAATCGAGTCGCTGATACTTTTTTGGGAGTTGGCAGATAATTGTTCAATCTTACTTTGTGAGATGTAGGTGGCAATGTCTTTGTGAAAGATCATGAGAGAAAAAAACATCAAGATGATAAGTGCGACCGGTACGTATGTTTTGTATTCTTTCATGATTATATTTTTTTAAAGATTCTATAATGGAGACTGTCTATTCGTAAATTTACGAATAATATTCATGCGAATCAAATGTTATTGAAATATTTTTTATGGAATGATGGGGTGTGTATTGACAACGAGGGACGGGGAAGTAAACGTTCTTTGAAGGGGGATAACCACTGAACCCTTTGTTTTATGAAAAGAAAGAATTCAGTGATTGTATCTTGTCAGTTATTATTTTAAGCTTTTTGAAGCTGCACGTTTGGCTAATTTAAAACGGATGGCTTTTCTTTCCGGGAGTTGGACAACTATTTTTGAAGCTGGATTATAGCCTTTGCGTGGTTTGTAAGTTTTTACGGTAAAGCTGCCAAAGTTCATTAACCGTACCGATTCTTCTTTTTCCAGACTTTCTAAAATAGTCTCGAAAATGGAAGAAAATACTTTTGCCGTGTCTTTTCGTGATATGCCGGTTTTCTCTGTCACGGCTTTAATTATTTGTTGCCTGTTCATGCTCTTTTATTTTAGATTTATAGTGTAACAAAGTTATGTATTAAAAAAACAGGAAACAAATAATTTAGTATGAATTATGCCTAAATAGGTAGATTGACGAACAATTGTACGAAACGGTTCGAAATTATAGAATATTCTTCTGCAAGAAGGAATCCTTTTAGCTTGGAGTACTTTGTTTTCATTATACTTTTTTTCGTATCTTGCGTTGTGATTTTATGATATGATAGATATTCAGGTTAAGTTGCATGATCGGTACTCCGTGGAATGTAAGGTTGGCTACCATGTTGACCGGGACACGGGGGAGAACGAGTTCAGGATGAACACGTGGTTTTTCGTGCCTCATAGTTTGGATATTAATGCTTCGACTTATCCCAAGGAGGCTTTTTACCGGGATGTGAAGTCCAACGTGCGTTTGATCACCCCGATTTACACGTTGGAGGAGATTGCGAGTGGCGAATGGACGCCTTTCGTTTTCTTGGAGGATGCGTTCCAGCATTTGGTGGCGGATGGGACGAGGGATGCGTTAGCCTCTTACGAGTACCAGATCAAGATGTTTACATCCATTTTTAAAAGTGCCCTTCGGGGGATGGCGGGAGAGACGATTCATCATGAGGTGGAAAGTGGTGAACGGGAAGGGATGGTCAATCGGTATGTTGAATACGTGCAATTGATCGTGAAATGGTATCGGGATTTGAAGACCATTATTAACGTGCCGGGTATTCCCCGGGAGGCGTTGAATTATTTCTCTTTCGGGGATGAGTATCTTTCCAATCTGGTGGAGTTTCATACGTTCAAGTTACTGGACGGCTTGAAGACGACGGATCCGGGATGTTATGATCGGATGGTGAAGTTATTGTTGTCTTTGGTACATTCGGAGATTGATTACAAGAAACAGAACGGTTATCTCGTGGCAGATCCGGAGAGTAAGGATCGGAATCGGACGGTGATCTATCGGCGGGGGATGCTGAAGAAATACGCGGAGAGTGATTTGTTCTTAAAGGCATCGAAGAAAAAGGATGGAGTACTGGTGGAGCAGATATATTATAGTATTGCGGCAGGACTTTCCATGATATTTGCCACGGTGGTAGCTTTTTCATTTCAGAAAAAATACGGGAATTTCACGATGCCGTTGTTCGTGGCTTTGGTGGTGAGCTATATGTTGAAGGACCGGATTAAGGAGTTGATGCGTTTTTATTTTGCCCATCGGCTGGGGAAGAATTATTTTGACCGGAAGACAACGATCAGTATGAACGAGAGAGTGGTCGGGTGGATCAAGGACGGGGTGGATTTTATCTCGGAAAGGAAAGTTCCGGAGGAGATTATCGAGCGAAGGGCCCGTCCGGATTTGTTGGAGGCGGACAATCGGAATGGCGGGGAGAAAATTATTCTTTACCGGAAATGGGTGCAACTCGATCCGGAGGCGCTTGACGAATATAGCCAGTACGATATTGCCGGAGTGAACGAGATATTGCGTTTTAACGTGGGGAGTTTCGTTCAGAAAATGGATGAGCGGGACTACGAGCTATACGTGCCGAGGGGAGAGGCGGGTTATGGCCCGATCATGGGAGACAAGATATATTACCTTAATTTCTTGATACAATTGCTACATGGGGAGCAGGTCGAGTACAAGCGTTACCGTTTGGTGATAGATCGGGACGGTATTCAGGAGATCCAGAAAATGTGAGGTCGTTTGACGGGATTGTTATTCTGACTGGCATGATGCCGGGGAGCATGAAATCTAATGGCTAAAATCGTGAAATCCTAGGCGATTAAGCGTATAATATTGAAAATATATTGTAGCTTTGCGGGACAATCAATCTTAATGAGCTTATAGAATAAAAATGAGAAAATGGAGTATTGACGATTCAGCAGAACTGTACAATATTAACGGTTGGGGGCTGAACTATTTTTCGATTAACGAGAAGGGACACGTTACAGTAACGCCGAAAGTCGGAGGACCGAAAATTGACATCAAAGAATTGATGGAGGAACTTCAGGTGCGGGATGTATCAGCTCCCGTGTTGTTAAGGTTCCCGGACATCCTTGATAACCGGATCGAGAAAATCTCTAGTTGTTTTCAAGCCGCGGCAACGGAATATGGTTACACGGGGAAAAATTTTATCATTTATCCTATTAAAGTGAACCAGATGCGCCCGGTAGTGGAAGAGATTGTCAGTCACGGGACCAAGTATAACATTGGTCTTGAGGCAGGCTCGAAACCGGAATTACACGCGGTGTTGTCGATTGATATTGACGACGATGCGATGATCATCTGTAACGGTTACAAGGATGAGAATTATATCGAGTTGGCTCTTTTGGCCCAGAAAATGGGACGAAATATATACTTGGTTGTAGAGAAACTGAACGAATTGAGAAATATCGCGACAATCTCCAAACGCTTGAAAATTCGCCCGAATATAGGAATTCGTATAAAACTGGCTAGTTCCGGGAGCGGCAAGTGGGAAGAGTCCGGAGGAGATGTCAGTAAGTTCGGGGTAAATTCGAGCGAGTTGCTGGAAGCCATGGACATTCTGGAAAAGAACAAGATGACGGATTGCTTGAAGTTAATCCATTTCCATATCGGTAGTCAGGTGACCAATATACGGCGTATCAAGACGGCGTTGAAGGAAGCCTCTCAGTTCTACGTGCAATTGAAGAATTTAGGATACAATATACATTTCGTGGATATTGGCGGGGGCTTGGGTGTAGACTACGATGGAACACGCTCGGCCACGAGCGGGAACAGCATGAACTACTCGATTCAGGAGTACGTGAATGATGCCGTGTCTGCGTTAGTAGATGCTTGCGAAAAGAATAATCTGGAGCAACCGAATATTATCACCGAGTCGGGACGTTCTCTGACGGCACATCACTCCGTGTTGATTTTCGAGGCACTTGCCAGTACAAGTTTGCCCGCTTTCGATGAAAACGAGGAAATCGACGAGAATGCTCACGAGCTGGTGAAAGAGTTGTATGATTTATGGGAGAACCTGAATCAGCCCCGGTTGATCGAGACATGGCATGATGCTATGCAGATTCGGGAGGATGCTCTCGGTTTGTTTAATCTTGGCTTGATTGATTTGTTCACCCGTGCGCAAGTGGAACGGTTGTTCTGGTCCGTGGCTAGAGACGTGTACGACATGGCAGTGGCCACGAAACATGCTCCGGACGAGTTGAAGAAAATCTCCAAAATGTTGCCGGATAAATATTTCTGTAATTTCTCGTTATTCCAGTCTTTGCCTGATTCATGGGCGATCGACCAGATATTCCCGATCATTCCGATTTCTCGTTTGAACGAGCAGCCGACTAAATCGGCAACAATTCAGGATATTACCTGTGATTCTGACGGGAAGATTGATAATTTTATCTCGACGCGTAATTTCTCGTACCATCTTCCGGTACACGAGTTGAATAATAAAGAACCGTATTATTTAGGGGTATTCCTCGTGGGTGCCTACCAAGAGATTCTTGGTGACCTGCATAACCTGTTCGGGGACACGAATGCCGTCCACATCAAAGTGAAAGGTGATGATTACGTGATCGACAAGGTGATTGAAGGAGAGACGGTGGCTGACGTGTTGGAGTACGTTCAATTTATGCCGAAAAGAATGGCTCGTACGGTAGAGGTATGGGTAACTTCTTCCGTGAAAAAGGGAATTATCTCGGCAGAAGAAGGACGGGAATTCTTGTCTAATTACCGTTCCGGACTGTACGGGTATACCTATTTGGAATAATTCGATAGATAATAACAAAATAAAGAGGTCGTGCCGAATTTGTTAAAATGAATCAGGCACGATCTTTTTTTGTAAATTTCCTGTCGTGCAAATGTTAACGTGATTTTTACTTGATCAGGTAATCAGCGTGTTAATAAAAATCTGATTTTTAACACTATTAAATTTTACGCAAATGTTTGCGGGTAAAAAAAGATTTGCTAGTTTAGCATCGGTGAAAGAAAAAAAGCCTCGTGCTGTCACAGCAGGAGGCAACCAATAACAAATTTATGAAAAAAAATTGAAGTCTTTTCTTGAAATCCGATACAAAGGTATCGGCTTTTCTTTATATACAAAAAAAATGGTAGTTAAATTTCTGTTATATCGATTAATTTTCGATACACACTTTTATATACGAATACAGGGATACAAAAGTTAGGATTTATACTAAAATAAAAATGGTCCGCGCTGTCTCAGCGGGGACCCAAAATACCAATAACAAATTTATGAAAAAAAATCGAAGTCTCTTTTGAAATCCGATACAAAGGTATCGTTTTGTCATCGTAACCTTGTCACTTATGTATTAAGTTTCGGTTACACTATGATTACATTCAAAATATATGCCTATATACGGCACATGAACGTAAAGGTTTCATAATTAATCAAAATTAATTCTTAATTGTAAAGGGCCATCGGTGGTTAATTCTTCGAAAGGGTTTGATACAGAGAGACCTAGTAGGCGTATTCTAAATTGCGTAAGTTCTAAATCTTTGAGTAATTTTTTGGCTAGGGGAAGAATATCCTGTTTTGTTCGTAACTCGTGTGCCATAGTGACACTACGTGTCTTTTGGGTGAAATCGTGGAATTTGATTTTCAAGGTTAGGGTATGTCCTTTGAAATCAGACTTTTCTAGTCGGAGAATTAATTCCGTTGTCACGTGGTATAGTTCTATGATGACAGCGATATAGTTCGTCAAGTCATTCTCGAAGGTACTTTCACAGCCTACGGATTTACGGATTCGTTCGGGGGTAACCATTCTGGGATCGATGCCGTTGGCAAAATCGTGATACAAGGTACCGGCTTTCCCGAAATTGCGGGTAAGGAATGTCAGTGTACATTCCTTGAGGTCAGCCCCCGTGTGTATACCTAGTGAGTGCATTTTACGAGCCGTGACTTTGCCGATACCCCAGAATGCCTCGATCGGGAGTTTGGAGATAAAAGCGGGGGCCCGGTCAGGATGTATGGTGTAAAGCCCGTCGGGTTTCTTGTAATCGGACGCGATCTTAGCGAGGAATTTATTGTAAGAGATCCCGGCGGAGGCCACGAGTCCTAGTTTTTCTTTAATCTCTTTCTTGATTTCTCTGGCGACATCGACGGCTAACGGGATGTTTTTTTTGTTCTCGGTCACGTCTAGGAATGCCTCATCGAGTGCCAGGGGTTCGATCATGTCCGTGTATTCGTGGAATATTTCGTGAATCTGCATGGATACCGATTTATAGTATTCCATGTGAGAACCAACGAAAATGAGGTCGGGACAAAGCTGTTTGGCTTTCATGGACGACATGGCAGAACGTATGCCATAACGGCGAGCCTCGTAGCTGGCGGCAGCCACGACCCCGCGTTTCTCCGGACGCCCCACGACAAGCGGTTTTCCCCTGTATTCCGGGTGATCCCGTTGTTCGATAGAGGCGTAGAATGCGTCCATGTCGATATGAATAATTTTTCTGTTTTCCATCTCCCGTTTCGATGAGTAAATATACAACTTTCTCTTGAATTTTGATGTATATTTGCGGCCCCGAATACGAGGGGAAAATTAGGGTAGATAGTTAAATAATATGGAAAGAAAGGTTGATATTCAGGAACTCTCGAATTTCTTGATGGATTACACCACGAGTATGATGGGAGTCGGGGTACACACGGCGAGGGCCGTGAGGAGTGTTTCCCGTATTGCCGAGTCGTTCGGGTATGGGATTGACGTGACGATTTTTCAGAAAAATATTACCATGACAATCAAGCATCCGGAAGATTATTCTATCCGGCGAACTTACGTGCGGAAGATTCCTGCCTTGGCGATTAACTTTCAAGTGATTTCTGAGTTAAGTGCCTTGAGCTGGGAGGCTTACGATCATCATCTGTCGTTGGGCGAGTTAACGGCTCATTACCATGAGGTGATGAACGAACCCCGCATTTCCCGTTGGGTGGTGCTGGTTTTGGTTTCCTTGGCCAACGCGGCATTCTGTCGCTTGTTCGGGGGGGACGGGATTGCCATGATGCTGGTTTGTGCTGCGACTTGCGTGGGTTTTTGGGTACGGCAGGAGATGATGAATCGCCACGTGAATCATATGGTCGTTTTCGTTGTATCGGCTTTTATTGCCTCGTTTATCGCCTCGGCCGGAACCTATTTCGGCTGGGGTAAGACCCCGGATATAGCTTTGGCTTCCAGTGTCCTTTACCTGATCCCCGGGGTACCTTTGATTAATTCGATTATTGATATTTTGGGAGGTCATGTGCTGATAGGTATGTCTCGTGCGGTGAATGCGGCGATACTTATAATTTGTATCGCATTGGGGTTGTCGGTAACATTATTAATTTTAGGATTGGATACGCTATGAACTGGGATTTAGTATTATCTGTATTGCTTGATGGAATTTTTGCGGCGATAGCGGCTATTGGTTTTGCCGTGATTTCCAATCCCCCGAGGAAAGCGATTCTTATTTCGGCTTTGTTGGCTGCCGTGGGCCACGCTCTTCGATTTTACCTGTTGAATCACACGACCTTGGGTTTAATTCCCTCCACGTTATGTGCCTCGTTCACGATCGGTTTGTTCAGTATTTATTTTGCCCGGTTGATTCATTGCCCGGCAGAGGTTTTTTCTTTCCCTTCATTGCTACCCATGATTCCCGGAATGTATGCTTACAAGACAATCTTGGCATTGATCCGTTTCATGAGAACGGAGGATGAGGAAATTCTCCCCAACTTGATTGTAGAGATTTTCCGCAACGGATTGACAACCGCTTTTGTTTTGGCCGTGCTGGCTATCGGGGTGTCATTGCCGCTATTCATTTTCCATAAACAGGCGATTTCAATGACTCGTTTCCTGCGAAGGAGGAAAGAGTAGAAATACAGAGAGGTAATGACGGTTGCTTGTGCCGGAGTCACTAGGGAGTCTCGTTAGTAAGTTAACGGGAAGTCAACGGGAACTTAACGAGAAGTCGACGGATGGGATTGGTTCATTTGTGGTGGATGAATCATGAATTCACGATTCAGATATTAACGAGAGTATCGTGCATTCCCGAGGCAAGTTACTGGTAATATACCTGTTTGTCGGTAAGGAGGGGAAAAAAGAAAGAGGGAAACTTTCGTTTCCCTCGTGTCGTAATTATTTTTGGAATAATTTGTTCCAGTTTTTGTATTCTCTCTCTTTCCAAGGTCCGTTGTGGTAAACGTAGCTTGCGATAGCGGGAATAACGGTGGTTCCTTCAGCGTAAACCATTTGTTCGTAGGTAACGTCAACTTTACCCCAAGAGCAAGCCTCTTTCAAGGTAGAAGAAGAGCAAGCCCCGTCGCGAACATCGGCCACGGTGATCTGGATGGCGTATTTGTGCATCGGTACGTCGAATCCGAGGATTTCAGCACAAACAACAGTGTCTTGAGCGAAGTTCTTCGGGGTTCCACCACCTACCATGAACAAGCCGGTTGTTCCTGCCTTGATCTTGATCTGGGTCAATTCGATAAAGTCTTTTACAGAGTCGATCGACACATGTTTGTCGGGGTGTTCCCATTGGTGTTTACCAATTCCGAATCCTGCACTACAATCAGAGAATGCGGGGCAGAAGATGGGCACTCCACATTCATAGCAAGTCTGGATCAAGCTGTCTTTCTTCACGGCGTGTCCTTCGTGTAACCATTTACCGATTTCCCAGATAAATTCACGTGATGAATAGGGACGCGGCTCCAAATTGTTAGCGATCTCGTAAGTTGTGTGGTCGCAAGCCTGTAATTCTTCTTCATCGATGAACGTATCGTAAATACGGTCAATGTAAAGTTCTCTTAATTGCATGTCAGGCACATCCTGATGTCCCTTGTAGTGTTTGTAGCCAAGGGCCTCGAACAAGTCCATATCGATGATAGACGCACCGGTAGAAACTACCACGTCAACCATTTTGTTACGAACCATATCCACGTAAACCTGCATACATCCGGCAGCACTGGTACTTCCGGCAATGGTAAGAATATTAGTACACTCTTTCTCTCCGACCATCATCATCAGAATATCGGTTGCTCTGGCCGTGTCGCGAGAGGTGAATGACATATCGCGCATCGCGTCGATCAATTGGGTTGAGTCATACGACTTGATGTCGATGTGTTTGATAGTGTCTTTTAATAAATCTTTCTTTTCCATTCTATTTATCTTAAAAATATAAGGTACAATTATGAGGACCTTATTGACTCAATTTCGTCATTTAAAATTATTTCATTGGTTTTGATATTTTATGCTCAATATCTGGTAGATTAGTTTGCTAGCCAAAAAGTCAGATGA
Source organism: Butyricimonas sp. RTP31003st1_G1_RTP31003_210430 (assembly GCF_040920905.1). Classification (NCBI taxonomy): domain Bacteria; kingdom Pseudomonadati; phylum Bacteroidota; class Bacteroidia; order Bacteroidales; family Odoribacteraceae; genus Butyricimonas; species Butyricimonas sp. RTP31003st1_G1_RTP31003_210430. Next base: position 26,916 of record NZ_JBCOSQ010000041.1, read on the forward strand.
TTTGTTGACTTCGTTGGGGCAAAGTTCTACCACGTCCAAACCGACAATGTTGTGACGTTCGTTGATCAATTTCAGGAAGTTCAGCACTTCTCTGTAATAGAGTCCGTCCGGTTCCGGGGTTCCTGTAGCCGGAAGGATAGCCGGGTCGAAAACGTCAAGGTCAATCGTGATATACACGTTGTCATGTAATTTTTGGGACACCATGTACATCCAGTTGTTACCTTCTTTGGCATCATGTAAATCGTGAGCATAGAAAATACGGTCCGGCATGATGTTCTCTTTTTCCTCGATAGCGGAACTTCTGATTCCTACCTGAGCCACGGTTGCCACTTCTTTGGCACGTGCCATGACACAAGCGTGGTTGTGGGTCGATCCCTCGTATTCGCTACGCATATCGGAATGTGCATCCAACTGCAGGACAGAGAACTTTTCATAGTGTTTGGCGAAAGCCCGGAATGCACCGATACTAACGGAATGCTCTCCTCCCAGGATCACCGGGAACTTTTTGTCGGTTAATATCTTGTCAACTTGTTTTTCAACTTCCTGAGACATGGCTTCCGGAGATGAGGCCTCTGTCACCGGTTCCAAGGTTGCGATACCATGAGTATATACTTCGGAATCCGTTTCAATATCGTAGAGTTCCATGTTAGCCGATGCTTCAAGAATTGCATCGGGACCTTTATCTGCCCCTTTCAACCACGTGCTTGTCCCGTCATAAGGTACAGGTAATACTACAATCTCGGCAGTTTCGTATGCCGTAAACTCGCTGTCGAGTCCTCCATAATTTTTATTTTCCATATCTAATTGGGTTTATAGTATTTATAAACTCCTTTCTTTGTAAAAAGGTTTGCAAAACTAACGAATATAATTGAGAATTGAAAATGGAAATTCGAAAATGAAAAACTCATTCCCATGTCATCATTTTCGGTTGTCAATCTGGCTGTTAACGATGTGTTTCATGGACTCCATGGTTTCCGTTTTATTGATATTCATAAGCTCCCGGTTGCGCATAATCCATTTCCCGTTTACCATGCTGGAACGGATGTTTTTGCTGTTGGATGCATAAACGATGGCTGAATACACGTCGTAGATCGGGAGCATATTGCTGGCATCGGCATGAATCACGATCAGGTCGGCTCGTTTCCCGACCTCGAGAGAACCCGTGAGGTGATGAATACCGAGGGCTTTTGCCCCGTTGATCGTGGCCATTCGTAATGCCGTTCGGGCGTTGACGGCTTCCGGGTTGTAGAGGGAGCCTTTGGGAAGGAGGGCCGCGAAGCGCATTTCTTCCACCATATCCAGCGTGTTGTTGCTTGCCGTGCCATCGGTACCGATGCTGACGTTGATGCCCGCTTTCATGTATGTATCCGTGTCGGCGATACCACTGGCCAGTTTTAGATTACTTTTCGGACAGTGGGCAACAGACGTGCGGGTCCGGGCGTATAATTCAATTTCTTTCGGGTTCAGCCAGACGGAATGGGCCGCGATCACGTTCCTGTCCAGTAACCCGATCGAGTAAAGGTATTCGGCCGGGGCCATACCGGTTTGACTCGTGAGGTCTTCCACTTCTTTACGGGTTTCTGCCACGTGGATGTGGAGAGGAATATTGTATTTCTCGGAGAGGACTTTGGCTTTTTGTAGCGTCTCTTTTGAACAGGTATAGGGAGAATGGGCGCAAATGGTAGGATGAATCAAGCTGTCCCCGTACCATTGTTGAACGAGAGATTCACAGCGAGCTACCCCTTCGTCGACCGTGTGAAAACTCGGTGTCGGGAAGTCGATCAGGGACTCCCCCACGACGGCCCGGATACCCGCTTTCTTGGCTTCCGAGGCGATGATGTCTTCAAAGAAGTACATGTCGTTGAAACACGTGGTTCCCGACTTGATCATCTCGATAAAAGCAAAGCGGGCGGCAACTGCCACGTTTTCCGGGGTCACCATGCGTGCCTCTGCCGGGAAAATATGTTCGTTTAGCCAAGTGTGGAGGGGGAGATCATCGGCATACCCGCGTAACATGGTCATGGGGACGTGAGTATGTGTATTGATAAATCCGGGCATCACGATCATGCCTTCCGCGTCGAAGTACTCCGCGTCGGGGCATTCGATTTTTCCTTCTCGAATTTCTTTTATCTGGTTGTCTTCCACCCGGATGGAACCGTTTTTGATCACCTCCATGCCTTCATTCATGGTGATGATGCAAGCGTTGAATATAATTGTAGTTGCCATAGTCTTGTTTTTATGCCAAAGTTAGTGATTTTTTGACGATCTTTAATCATTCCTCAGAAAACGGTGTAAACGCTCTTGATAAGAACGTTTGTACATTCGCTTAGCCTTTTCATTCAGAAACGAACGATCTATCAGTTCGCTTACTAGGGGAAATTCTTGAGAGAACATAGTGATAATGGCAGATTGTTTTTTGGGTTGAACTCCAATACGATTGCCAAATGTAATAAAATCCGTTTTACAAGGATGGCCTGTTCGTGCATAGGTCTCTGAGTATTGATCCTCGGGGATTAGTCCGCCTTGTAGGGCAAAATCTTCATCGTCAACATGAACGGACGTGTTCATCAAATCGTAGGCTGGTGAAAGTAAATAATCACCTAAAGGGGTTTGTTGAAGAGAAAAATTCTTCAAGTGAGCATCGCCATTGGCAAACAAGTAATTAAATATGACTAATGTAAAAAGCTTGCTGATCTCGACTTGCCATGCCGATACGTAAGTACGCGTTAAAAGAGCAATATCCTCATAACTGCCCGTGTATTTAAAATCTTTACCATGTGTAATCGCTGATTTATGTGCCAACGATGAAAAATCTTCTTGTGGGATTTTGCTCCCGTCTGCCGCGAAGTCGAATCTTTTGGTGATATATGCGGCCTCGCCATCAGCAAAGAAAATCATGGCGTTATCGGCCGTGTTGATTTTATATACTTGCCTTGCGATCTGCATGGTCAGGTGTTCGTTGGCAGGAATTTGATCTCGAAAACGTAAATGCTTGTAACCGGGAGCCGGTTTTATAATGTAACGGCCTTGTTTTCCACTTGGAGTGAGAATCACTTTACCTTTGTCGATGATGGCTGAAAGTTTTTCTTGTACTCCCGAAACCGATATTTGATTAATAGCGGCTATGAAATTTTCTTTATCGGCATCATAATTGAAATCTAGTATATGGCTTACTTTCTTTCCGTTAAATAAACGACGAGAACAAGCCGGGCTATATGTGTCGAAACCCGGGGTCAAGTTCCCCGGACATACCTCTGTTTTTGTCATATCTTCTTGATTGTTATTGCTCCGATCGTGTCATTTCCGGCAGTTGCCAGTAATAAGCCAAAAGCATCGTCTTCATCAATCTTCAATGTCTTGCATTGTATGGCTTTGTTGGCACCTTCGGAGAGCATGTTATAAAAAAATGGAAATATCGTGTCCGCAACGTATTCATCTTTACGTTTCGGAAAAGACAATGAGATGGCTTTCTGGCTGTTGTCCAGTAAATAAGTATTATCATATTGAAAAATGTATTTCCCCTCGTCAGTCTCTATTAGTCGTCCGGCGAGGATTCCGTTCGTGTAAACCTCCGCTTGTCTCATACTTTAATTTCCTTTACTTGCATAATAATTTCAAGTCCCAAAATATCGGCGATTTTACCCAATGTACCGATAGACGGGTTCGCTTTTCCCGTTTCTATACTTTTGATGATCCGCGGGCTCAAACCGGTATAATCTGCCAAATCCTGTTGGGTCAAACCAAGTAAAGCACGGCGTTCTTTAATAAGTTGATAGAAATCCATAGTGCAATATATTTCCCTTTTAGTGCAAATTTACGATAAAAATGGGATAATCCAAACAGTTTGTGCAATATATTGCACTATTTATATCCTAATCTAACCCAGGTAAAGTGGTAATTTAACCCGGATAATCTCACTTAACCAGAGCTTATTCGAAGCTTTTACAGAGCTTAAATATTGTGGAATGTGGGTGCTACGTGTAAGTTTCGAGGGTTCTTCGAATAAGTGGGATTATTTGGGTAACTTCTCCTTAGGTTCTCTTTAGGTTCTCCTTGTACTCTAGCCTGTAATTAGAGTTTTAACCCCGTAATAACATCGTGATAATACTGTAATAATCTCACGTGACCATTATATTGTCCTTTTTGCGCTCTTTCCGGTATATTGGAAAAGGGTTATGAAAGGGCGATGAAAGGGCGATGAAAGGGACGGGGGAGATTATAACGATAGTAAAAGGGTGGCTTATCCCTGTTTTATCCTTGTTGATGTTTTCTAATAATAAAAACGGATGAATCATTGATTTTTGTTCACTAATTAGTTATCTTTATAAAAGCAAAAATACTTGTTATAGCAGAAAAAAGGAGAATAAAATGATGAGTGATGATGAATTGAAAGCAATAGGATGTACTCCGATTGAGGATTTAATCACGGAAGATTTTGGTGCTATCGGGACGGAAGAATGTAATGAATTTGAAAATGGTTGTGAGGCATTCATTATAGGGGAACAATTAAAAGCGGAGCGTTTGAAAGCGGGTATGACGCAGGAGCAACTTGCAGCTAAAATAGGAACAAAAAAAAGTTATATTTCCCGTATCGAAAATGGACATGCAGATATTCAGCTTTCCACGTTGTTTAAGATATTTCAAGGGCTTGGACGTAAAATTAGTTTTACTATAATGTAATTTCATAAATTCCTTGTTCCCAAACGAGGTGAGTAGTTTATTACTTCACCATATGCTTCCGTAAAATAAGAATCGCCTCTCGGCGTTTGTTATAGACGGTTTGGAGGGCGAGGCCCAATAAGTATATTATCTGGTCCAAGAAAGTCTATCAATGAGCCTCTCTTTCACAACTAGATATGCCTCTTGGGGGTTGAATGAAATCTCCGGTCGCAGTAATAATTGTGAGTCACCAAGGAAATCTGGATCTTGTATTTTCTCCTCCATGTTGAGAATAAATTGTTTGTAGGTGGGTGGCTGTTGTACTGTAAACCTCATATACTTGTGATAGCAGCGAATCACGTCATCTGGATTTACATCCGTTTGTTTTAATGCAACGTACAGATCAAATAAATCACGCCCTTTTTTTCGTTGATAGAGCGCACGTAATTTCGTCCCCAATAATTCAGCAAATTGGTAGGTAGTAATCTTACAGGAACCGGAAAACCATTTATTTCCGACCGAGAAAGGAACTTCTACCAGGCCCATTTCAGTGAAATGCTCAAAGCAGTTTATCTCCAGTTTCAAACGAATCGGCATGACGGGAGGTATTTCGGATTCCATGCGAAATAGCATGGTGTTATTATATCGTTTCTGTTTTGTTACTTTATTTGGCATAAAATCAAGAACTTCGCCTAGGCGGGACATGATGGATTTTATGGGGCCGGCAGTTATTTGTACCAGATCAATATCTTCACTATATCGAGGCTGGGGGGAAAGATATAATTTATGAAGAGCCGTACCTCCACGGAAAGCCAGTTGATTTCGCAGAAAGTTATCGTTAAAAATAGCCACGAGGCAACGTGAAATCAGTAAATCCTGTTCCACTTGAGCATTGTCCGTCCAAGGTACTTGTGCGCCCCATTCTTGTATCGCTGATCTGTTTATCATATATCGTCTATTTCTATTGTTTGATTAATAATAATTTTCCATTTGTTGTTTCGTTTGGCTCCACGGATGGGCAGACAATGTGCAAGAGGTGTATAGCCGAGCTTTTTGTTTAGTAGACATAATTGCTGATACAGCATCTCGGCCTGTTTTGTCTCTTCCAGTATATAATCCAATATATATCCGAGTCGTTGAATCGATGTTAATGAGGCTGTCTGAAATAAAGTATTTGAGTTTTTGGAGAAGTCGATAGTTTCTACTAATTCAGAAAGAACTGTGGCGGCAACGGACAATCCTCCTATCTGATGCTCGAATTGTACGAGGTCAACAGCTGTCAATTCAGCTGATGAATAATGAATTATCCCGGTTTCGGAATTCTTGCTGCAAAGTAAATTTTCGGGAATATCTTTTCTATAATTCCAAACGATAAGGTTGTTTTTCCGTGCAGATGTTGTTACCACGGGGCGTAAAGTCGTGACAGAGAAGCGTTGAGGGCGCTGGTGGGCTGCACCATGAATCTCCGCTGCACTGAGTAAACTGATATAATAAGGTTTAGCGAGATATTCCATCAGTTGGTCGATATAATAGGTGGGGGGGACGATACCACGAACTGAATATTGTATCGGAATCACGGTATAAAAGCTTTTGTAAACTGATTGGATAATTTTTTGCTTTGACAGACGGTACAACTCGTTCATGATATGTTGTTCGGGCATGTCACTAAAATTGACTTTTACATCTCGATATGAGAATGTGGGCTTACCAAGGCTTTCTTGTTGTTTTATCCAATTTCTTATAGTCATATCAATATAATTTGTTGTAAAGATAATCATTTTTTGATTAGGGTTGCAATAAATTATGGACAATTACTTCACCATATGTTTCCGTAAAATAAGAATAGCCTCCCGGCGTTTGTTGTAGACGGTTTGGAGGGCGAGGCCCAGTTTCGTGGCGATCTCTTCGGGTTTCCAGCCTTCGAGGTACATGCGGATAACCGTGGCGTAGTCGGCGGGTAGGAATTTTAGTGATTCGTACAAGGAATGAAATAGTTCCACTTGCTCGATGTCTTCCGAAAATTCGTTTTCGACTTTACTTTCCAGTTCGAAACGTTGCTGGTATCCCAGATGCTTGATTTTATTCTTGTAGGCATTCTTCAACGCGATAAAACAGAATGTTTTGATGTAAGGGAGTGACGGGAATTGAACGGATTCCCGGAGCCATATATCGGTGAAAATATCTTGTATAACGTCTTCTGCCGGAAGATTCAACGGGTTGAAAATATGGGTTGCGTATAGGTATAATTCTCTATATATCATTCGATAAACGATACTAAACGCTTTCGGGTTTCGCCGATTAAAAGATTCCAAAAGGATAATATCGTTCTGTTTTGACATACATCCAATATAGGTTTATTTGTGCAAATGTAAATCTTTTTTGAAAAAAATCACTTTTCTACGGTAGTTTTTCCTGTTTCAGTTTATATATGTGTAAAAAGATATAGACATGAAGACTGAAAAAGATATAGAAGAAATGCTGGATAACGTGAAAATCCCTTCGGATGAAGAGGTTGAGGCCGCGGGGGTGCGATTCGATCGGCGGCTGCGTCGTGTGAGAATGTGCCGTCGGATCATTTGGAGCGGGAGTTCCGTGGCGGCGGTGCTGTGTTGTGGGCTCGTGTTTGCCTCGTTGTGGGTACGTGAAAAGGGAGAAGTGCCTGAGGTGACAAAAGTGGTCAGCGTGATCAAGATGGATCACGAGTTTGCCGTGCCGACCTTGATTCTGGCGGACGGGAATAGTTTGAACCTGAAAGAGAAAAAGATGGATTCCATGGTTCAGAAATCGAACATTCAGATTGCGAATAACCATATCATGTATGATACGGTAAGGACTGCTCGCGAAATTGCGTACAACACTCTAATCATTCCTGCCGGGTTCACGTATAACGTGACGCTTGCTGATGGGACAGAGGTAACGTTGAATGCCGGGAGTCGCTTGAAATACCCGGAAGAGTTTGTCGGGGATTTGCGAGAGGTCGAATTGTCGGGAGAGGCTTATTTTAACGTGACGAAGTCGGGGCAGCCGTTCGTGGTAAATATTGACAGTTCTAAAATTCGGGTTTACGGGACCCGGTTTAACGTGAAGGGACGCCAGCAAAAGACGGTCGAGACCGTGTTGATCGAGGGGAAGATTGGTTTTAAATCTCCCGGTCGTGACGAGATTCAAGTTGTTCCCGGAGAACAGGTCGCTTATAACGTGGGGTCCGGTGATATTAAAGTGGAACGTGTGGACGTGCAATATGCCACGGCGTGGCTGGATAACGTGTTCCGCTATCGGGACAAGCCTTTGGATCTCGTGCTGGAAGATATTTCAACTTGGTACGGGGTCGAGTTCGAGACCCGGACGGAATTAGCCCGGATTGAAGTAACCATGAATTTGAGTAAAGAAACTCCGATTGATGAGGTAATTCAATTCCTTGAAGAAATGACGGATTGTAAATTTATAAAAGAAAGGGGGCATTACATCGTGAAGTAAAAAACAACAAGTAAAAAAATTATCCCGCTAGGCAGGATAATTTAGGGTAAAATCGCTATCGTATAAAATTGAGCCTTTATCCATAGCGACCATCAAACAGTAAAGTGAATTTACTATTTAATTAAATTAGTACGACAAATTTATGCAAAAAAATCACATGGGCGGTATCTCTATCGCTAAAAAAATTGTGTTGTATATATTCTTGGTATTTACGACACTAGGAGCTATACCTAGGGACACGTACGGGGCGACATCTTGTGTGTTTCAGGTCATCCAGAAGAAAGTAACCATTTCGATGAAAAATGCCACGCTGGAAACCATTCTGGTCGAAATCAACCGACAATCGGGTATTGATTACGGCTTCCAGAGCAACGGGGTGGTGGATAAAAACCGACGCTTCACGTTGGAGGTAAAAGATGTTACCGTGGACGAGGCTTTGAAGACATTGTTGAAAGACAGTCCATACGATTATGTACTCGAAAAGAATCGGGTCGTGATTGTGGAAAGAAAGGCCAAACCGGTACAATTGATTGCCGTGACCGGACGAGTTGTGGATGAAAAAGGGAATCCCATTCCCGGGGCTACGGTATTGATTCAGGGAACGACCCAAGGGGTGGCCACGGATACCGAGGGACGTTACACGATCAACACACGGCCGGAGGATGCCTTGCGGGTTTCCTTCATTGGTTACAAAACAGAGGTAGTGCCGCTCAAAGGGAAAACGAAATTAAACGTTCGTTTGAATCCCACGGCCGAGAATATCGAGGAGGTAACCGTTGTGGCTTTCGGGGAGCAAAAGAAAGAGAGTGTGGTTTCGGCGATCACTACTGTGGATGCAAGAACCTTGAAATCTTCAAGTAGTGACTTGACTTCCCAGTTTGCCGGAAAAATCGCCGGTATCGTGGGGTGGCAGACGGGAGGTATTCCCGGGGCGTTGACGGAGGAGGAAATGAATACCAAATTCTACATTCGTGGTATTACTTCTTTCCAAACGAATGCCAATATTGACCCTTTGATCTTGATTGACGGGGTGGAGTCGTCCAAGCTGGATCTTTCCCGTATGACACCGGAAGATATTGAAACTTTCAGCGTGATGAAAGATGCATCGGCAACTGCCATGTACGGGGCCCGCGGGGCAAACGGGGTAATTTTGATTACCTCCAAGAAAGGACAGGAAGGTAGTGTTTACACCTCTGTTCGTTACGAGGCGGTATTGAGTATGCCGACGAGGGAGATCGAGGTGGTAGACCCTATCAATTACATGAAGATGTACAATCAGGCGTTGTTGGCTCGTAACCCGGATGCCACCCCGCAATATAGCGTGGAACGCATCGAACGCACGGGTTCACCGTCATATCCTTCTTGGGTGTATCCGGCGAACGACTGGTACGACATCATGTTCCACAATTACTCCATCAATCACCGTGCCGGTTTGAACATCCGGGGTGGTTCCCGTTTGGTTCAATATTACACGTCCGTGAATTACGTTCGTGACGAGGGTATGTTGAAGACCGATCGTCTGAACCAGTTCAAGTGTAATATCGAGAACAGCACGTTCTCTTTCCGTACGAATCTGAATATAGACCTGAGTGCCGGAATTCGTTTGAATATTAACACTTCTGCGAACTTGGATAAATATCGCGGTCCTTATGCCGATGTATCGGAAGCTTATTACTTGGCTTTTAATGCTTCTCCGGTGGATTTTGCCCCAATTTATCCCGCGGATGAGTCATCCAATTGGCCGCATCTTCGTTTCGGAGGAGTGGATCAAAAAACGACCAATCCTTATTTGATCTTGCATCAAGGATACAAGGATCGTCGCCGTTATTCGGCTGTAGCTCGTGCAGAGTATATACACAATCTTTCGACCCTTCTCAAAGGTTTGGAGTTACGGGCTTCGGTTTCCATGAACCAGACCGGATACTATGCGAATGCTTATAAGACAACCCCTTATATGTATGCTCTGAAAAACTATGATTTTGAAACCGGGGAACATCAGTTGAATGCTCTGAATAGTGCTGATGCATCCAGAACCTTGGCGAAAGATGATACTAAAGAGCATACCAATAGTGCCCAATCCACGCAAATGAGTTACGAAGTACGAGGGCTGCATGTGGCAGCTTGGGGAGAACACCAGACCAGTCTGACAGTTGTGTTTAATTTGCAGGAAACCACGAATTCTCAAACAGCATCCGTGCTGGATGGTATTCCGAATCGGAACATGGGCTTGTCCATGCGCGGGACTTACGGGTGGAGAGACAAGTATTTTGCAGAGGCCAGTTTCGGGTATAATGGGTCCGAACGTTTTGCCAAAGATCACCAGTTTGGTTTCTTCCCGGCGTTGGGAGCGGCTTGGATTGCATCCAAAGAGAGATTCTTAGCCGATCATACAGCTCATTGGCTTTCTTTCTTGAAATTCCGTTTCTCGTGGGGTAAAGTCGGGAATGATGGTGTTATCAAGGATCCGCGTTTCACCCATTTGCCGTTATTGAGTGCTGAAGGAGTGTTAGACCCGACTCCCAGTGGAAATTCTTTGACGAGACCTTTTGTGGCTTCTTATCCTAATGAAAAACTCACGTGGGAAATTGCCGAACAAAGTAATATCGGTATCGAAACCAAATTCTTTGGTGGAATTGTAGAGCTTAATGCCGACATCTATCAGGAGGTCCGACATAATATCTTGGACTATCGTTACACGATGCCGTCGACTACCGGTTTGGAGAAACCGCAGATTGGAAACGTGGGTAAGGCTCGTTCCCGCGGTATTGACCTTTCAGGTAAGGTGCAGCATGCCTTTACCCCGGATTTTTGGATGATTTTGAATGGTACGTTCACGTATAGCAAGGCTACTTACAGGAAGATCGAGGAAGCGACGAGTAAACCGGCATGGCAACGGAGAGAGGGACATGAACTGTCACAGCAGATCGGTTATATTGCTGAGGGACTTTTCCGCGATCAGGCGGAGATCAATAATTCGCCTACCCAAGGAGGTGACATCATGCCGGGAGACATTCGTTACCGTGATATAAACAAGGATGGCGTGATCGACGTGAATGATGCCACGTACATCGGGTTCCCGACGACACCCCGTGTGATTTACGGGTTCAGTGGGTTCTTTAACTTCAAGAATATCGAGTTTAGTTTTGCTTTCCAAGGATCCGGGAAACGGGCTTTCTTTATGAATCCTCAAAAGATTAGTCCGTTTGTGGATAACCGGGCCATGTTGAAAGCGATCTATGATGATCACTGGAGTGCCGATAACATGGAGGAACGTCCTTTTTGGCCGCGTCTTTCCACGCAATCAATTATCGTGCATAATCCTCAGGAAGCATGGGGAGGCTCTGAGCAACGGAGATCAACCTATTTTATGCGGGAGTGCAGTTTCTTGCGTTGTACCTCGATCGAATTGGCTTACAATCTTCCGCGGGAATTCCTGCAAAGGTTGAGAATGCAAACGGTGAAATTTTATGCCCGTGTCAATAATCCTTTCTTGATCACGAATTTCAAGGTATGGGACGTGGAGTTGGGGGACAATGGTTTTAATTATCCGATACAGCGTACTTGGTCGGTAGGAGTGAACCTAAGTTTCTAATTTAAACATATATGTAGCAATGAAAAAATATCTATTATCAATACTTTGTGGAATTCTTTTGCTCCCCGGGTGTAATTACCTTGATATGGTGCCGGAGAAAGACATTGAAACGATAGAATCGCTTTTTGAACAGCGCACAAAAGTTGAGCAGTGGTGGAAAGGGCTTTATTCCGAGTTGAACCGTATATTTGCCGATTTTGAGGTTAATGTGGCTTATACTGGAACGGATGAGTTTGTAACTTGTCAAGCATTGCATAATTCGACCATGCCTTCTCTCGACGGGTTGAAGGTTGCTGATGGCCTTCAGATGTCTCAAAATCCTTACGGGTCAATCTGGTACAGGATGTATGTCGTTATCCGAAATTGTAATATTTTCCTCGAAAATGTAGATCACACGTATAATATGAGCGAGGAAGATCGTAATTGGTGGAAAGCAGACGTGAAAGCGGTGAAAGCGTTTATTTATTTCGAATTAGTGCGTCGTTATGGGCCTATTTGTTTGGTTCCGCAGAATATGCCGGTAGATTTGCCGGTGAAAGATTATCAATTACCTCGTCAACATGTGGACTCTTGTTTCAAGGAAATCATTAATTTGTTGGATGCGTCCATGGAATATATGCCTAAACATAGCCAAAAAGTATCTAATTATGGGCATACATTCACTCTCGAAGCGGTGTATGCGCTGAAAGCAAAAGTGTTGCTTTATGCCGCCTCTCCTCTTTTCAATGGGAATGCGTTTTATTCCGACTTTAGGAACAAGAACGGAGAGTTACTTTTTAATTCCACTTATGATCGGAATAAGTGGTTATTAGCCGCGGAAGCCGCTGATAAGGCTGCGGAAATGTGTGAAGAGGGCGGACGGGCTTTAGTCTCTGGAGCGACCGGGAAAAAGACCGATTTATTGAATAAGATGGCTGATATAGAGAATATGTCGTTTTCTCGCTTCAATAATTCTGAATACCTTTTGGAATGGAAATATCCGTCTCAATTTTTCAAATTTTTCCTGCCGCGGTTGGTTGGCGATGATGATAATTTTGACTCTCAGACGTTAGGTTGCCTTTCTCCGTCTATGAAGATGGTAGAAATGTACTACACGGCGAACGGGTTACCTATAGATGCCGATATTACATGGAGTTACAGCAATCGTTATAAACTGGCTTCCGAAAGTAGCCCCGTGTACGAGGGGGTTATCCCAATGAATATCGACGTGGTGAACCTTCATCTTCGTCGCGAACCCCGGTTCTATGCTTGTATTGCGGGAGATAGGATGTACTGGCAGCGCGGAACAAATACAGCAGATGTAGACTATAATTTTCTCGTGAAAGCACATAAAGGGGAAGAACCGTGGGGGACGCAATATGACTTTATTGTCAGCAACTCATGGCAGAACATCAATGGTTACTGGTTAAAGAAACATCTTTTCTCGTGGTTCCAGACAAAAGGTTATTCCAACAACCTACAAGGAAATGAAACGGCAGCCATCATCCGTTTGGCGGAAGTTTATTTGATGCAAGCGGAGGCTTGGAATGAATACTTGGATCAGCCGGATAGCCGGGTGTATGACCCGCTGGATAAAGTGCGTGAACGTGCCGGGATTCTACCCGTGAGAGAGGCTTGGGGAAGTTATTCCAACAACCCGGTAAAAGTAACCACGAAAGTCGGTATGCGGGATATTATTCATCAGGAGTATAGTATCGAGTTTGCTTTCGAGGGACATCGTTACTGGGATCTTCGCCGTTGGCTGACAGCCCATCAGACGATGAATGAAAAACAATATGGCTGGAATATTATCGGGACCACGGATCAGGCCTTCTATAACTATGAAATGGGGCCGATCGTGGTATATAGCAGTAATAAATTTATTGCCCCGCGGGATTATCTTGATCCGTTTGATGCAGAAGAGATCCTGATTTCCGGCATGGTACAGAATCCGGGATGGGGAGGTAAATAAATGATGGATTTACGATTGTAGATTGTAAATTTTAATCCTTAAAAAGATAGAATGATGAAAAATACCATTTTCTTATTATTATTTGTATTCGCTTTGTTTGCCTGCGAGGACGATGATTCGGCGTTCGATCCATCGATGGAAGGACTGGAGATTAAATTTACTCCGGTTGCAGGTGGGGCGATGATGCATTACAACCTGCCGAATAACAGCGACATCTTTGCCATGAATATCCGTTACAAAGATTGGCAGGGATTGGATGTGTTGAAAGCCTGTGGATATAGTGGTGATTCGGTTCTACTGGATGGTTTTACCAGAAGTCAGGAGGGAATAAAGGCTCAGATCTCTTTTGTTAATCAAAACAATGAAGAATCGGGAGCAATGGAGTATCAATTTTCAACATTGGACAGTGCGCCTTGGTCTTTCTTCGATGATTTGACGGTAAGATCCTCGTGGAATGGTTTTCAGGTGATCTACAAGAGCCCTTCGGTGGTTACCGGGATGGTTCATATTTTTTACTTGGGAACAAACCCGTTGACTCAGAAGGAAGACACGATTCTGATGAGTAGTTTTCCGATCACTCAACAAGGAGATACGCTTAGTTTCATTCAAAAGCAGGAAAGATCAAGCAACACGATCATTGTTCGGACGGAAGATTTTCACGGTTTCCGTGTAAGACAGGAAATTTACCCAGACATTGATGCCTTCCGGGCGGAACAATGGAAGATGTCTGCAAGTGACTTTAATGATTTCGGCTTGTCAAGGGAGAGTTCTAAGGCCAAGACGGGAGTGGAATATCTGTTTGACGGGGAATTGAAAGGTTTGGAGCGTTTGATCGCTTCGGCTTATGAAGACAAGGATGCACGTACGGGAACGGAAGTTTATGGAGCTTATCTTGCCGGTCCTTATGCTTACAGAAAACCGATGATTCTCGACTTGAGAGAACAGAAGACTCCGGCATGGATTCGTATTTATTGTCTTTATCCGATACTTGCCCAACATGCAGTTAGTCCTGCCACTTGGGGAAATGTGTGGATTGGTTCTTACGAAGACAAGGTGCCGTGCAAAATTTCGGTATATGGTAACAGTACCTCCTCGGATCCGGATGATGAGGGATGGGTTTACTTGGGACAATTGGATCAAGCTCCTGAACGCGAGGCTGTAACCAAAAGATGGTCGCGTCTTACGACAGATTTGGCGTCGGCTCCAAAGGACGTGGATGATCTGGAAACGAAAAACCCGATTTACGTGGATATTCAATTCCCTCCTGTGAACAACAAGTATCGTTACTTGAAAGTGTTGGTACTCGACACGTTTGACACGTCGAGAGAAGACGGGATAAATCGTAATCAACAAGAGTATTTTACGTTACAGGAACTGGAAGTTTATGTGAAAAAGGATTAAGTTATGAGAAAGAGAAAATACATCATAAATCTATTTGCGGCTGCCGCGTTGTTGGTGGGGTGTGGCGAGAGCTTGGAAGACACGTATAGTGATTATGCCGGAGACGGAAAGATCCGTTACGTGGCAAAATGTACAGAAGTTCATGCCACTCCGGGCTGGGAACGCTTGCTTGTGGAATGGATAAACGGAACGGATGCAACCGTTGATAAAATCAAGGTGATATGGTCATGTGAAGACTTGAAAGATTCGGTTTTACTCCCCAGTACGGCCGAGTCCTACGAGTTGACAAATCTGACTAACGGGACTTACCGTTTTGACGTGAGTGCCATAGATTTTTTGGGTAACGAGTCTTTGGTGGAAACCACCTATGGCCGTCCTTACACGAGAGAGCACGAGATCATGTTGGCCTTCACGAGAGGCGTTGTGAAACCGTACTTCCTGAAAAACAAATTGATATTCTTTTCTGACCAGTGGAATGAGAATATCGACGAGATCAAATTACAATATAAGGATACACAAGGTAAGACGCAGTATTACACGTTTGACGAATCAACTTATGACTCTTTTATCACGATTGACGATGTGAGCGTTAACCCAACGGACACGATTTATGTGCTTCGGAAAGGAAGAGTGGAAGGTTGCCCGGATTTGATTGAATTTGATCCGTTGGCATTGAGCCATACGAAGATTTTCAGTTCGGGATTTGTAAATGCTATCGAACGTCGCTATGGGTATTCTAACAAGACGAAGGAACAAGAAGTGGAATTTGAGAAATTTGTAGAAGAGGTGACCGAGTTGGAATTTGACTACGACATCGAAACTTTCGAGGACGTGTTGTATTGCCCGAATCTGAAAAAGCTGATATTTGCAAAAAACCGTTATCTGGATTCGAAATATAGTTATTCAACGGATAATGATCATCCCTTATTACGGAGTTCTATTGATCGAAGTCTTCAAGTATTAGATAAGGCCAGCGAACCGGATGTGTTGGGATTGAAAATTGAATGGTATGGTGGTTGGAATATTCCTTATTTCGAGTTTGAAGAGCCCCCGTATATGGAATACATGGGATACTCCCCGCTTCCCGAGATGGAATTTATTGCACCGGAAGCCTTGAGAACGTATGACAACGGGAGTAAGATTAGCTGTTCGCCTTCGGATCTTTATGCCGACTTGAATGCTTTGTTGGATGACGATTATCAAACGACATGGACTACCACGTCTAATACGGTGCCTCGTAAGTACGAGATGGCGATGGAATTGTTGGAGGAAACAGAGATTAGCGGGATAAAGATTGCGCAACCCTTGTATCACCCGATGATGGATCGACGGATGCAATACATCATGCCTTCTCAGATTTCTATTCAAGTGTCCACGGACGGAGGTCATTGGCAGAATGTCACTTATTTTGAAACCAATGAACTGGGACGCGGATCGGGAGAAGTTACTTTGTTGAAATTCCCGGAAGGTTCCCGGCGGGTACGCTACATCAAGTTTACCTTACAGGATGGAACGGACCCAGGTGGAAACTGTGCGATCGCTTTGGGGGATATTCTTCTCTTTAAGTTGAAGTAGAGGACGGTATCTCGATATGCTCGCTTGAGCAACTTTGATGAATCATTAAAAAGGGGGAGTCTGGAAAGTTGTTTTTTTAACTCCCTCCCCCCTTCGGGGTACTCCCTCTATAAACAGAGGGAGAGTTGAGCTACTTACCGTCTTTGGTAAGAGTTACCAGCTCCTCCTCTGTTCATAGAGGAGGTGGCCGAAGGCCGGAGGAGTTTGTTTCGCGACAGATAGAGCTTTTCGGATGGCCCTTACAAATAGATCGATATGCTAAAAATCAATCATTTTACCAAACTCTTTTTTAGCGGGATACTCTTATTGTGTTTTTCCGGGGCTTTCGCTCAAGAGCAGGAGGATCGTCTCCTGCAATTAATGAAACGGGAGCTGGCGTATAGCATGGAGCAACTGAAAAAACAGGAAAGTGTTCCCTATTACATGAACTTGCGGGCGATGGACGACCGCACGATAACGGTCGTGAGTTCATTCGGGGCCGTGACTACCTCTAACGAGAATCGTATGAGGACATTGGTGCCACAAGTCCGGTTGGGCAGTCCGGATCTGGATAATTTCAAGTATAATATGCAAGGAGGGTTTGCCGGACCTAACGCGCAAGGAGCGCGAGGGGTCGTTTTACCCTTGGATGATGATGCCACGGATGCGATCCGGGAAGCGATTTGGCGGGAAACGTTGAAACGTTACGAGTTCGCCCGTAATATGTACGATCAGGCGAAAACCCGGGCCACGGTGAGCGTGGCGGATGAGGATAAAGCCCCTTGTTTCTCTGATGCTCCCATGGAACATTATTACGAGGCTCCTTTGGCTGCCGGGAGGCAGAAAATGGATATTAAACGGGCTTGGGAACAGCGCCTGAACGAGGTTTCCGCCGTGTTCAAGACCTGCCCCGAGTTGAGCGAGGGATCAGCCAGTTTTAGTTTTCAGGTATTGCGCACCTATTTCGTGAATAGCGAGGGGAGCGTGGTGGTGCAAAACCGGATTGCTACCCGGGTGATGTTGATGGCCTCTTTGAAAGCGGCTGACGGGATGGAACTGCCCTTGAACAGAGACTATTTTGCTTACACGCCCGATGACTTACCGGATAATGATCGGATGATCGCGGATGCACGGGACATGATCAAACGCTTGCTGGCGTTGCGCGATGCCCCGGTGGCCGATCCTTACACGGGTCCCGCCATCCTGTCCGGCCCTG
>NZ_JBCOSQ010000042.1:0-44149 GCF_040920905.1 Butyricimonas sp. RTP31003st1_G1_RTP31003_210430
GTATGGTCCCGTAAGGCCCCACCCGGTTCGGTCCGATACGACACTGGAAAAAGGCACACACTTTACGTTCCACGTAGATCAGCACGAGGGCGATCACGGCGTATCCCACGAGCAGGCAAAGCCCAATTAGGATAAACTCAACCAGCGTGGCAGCAGCGTGCGGGAGAAAACTCCTCAAGAGTTCATCTACCCATTGTGTTATAGTTGAGAAATCAAACATATACTAATTTTAGATTTAATGATTTTAGATTTTAGATTCCAGCCGCACAAGGCCGACGCTTCCTAATTTCCTACTTTCAACTTTTAGTTTTTATCTTTTAACTTTTATCTTCCAAGTTATCTGTCAATGTCCGGAACAACGTAGTCCAGCGTACCGCCGATAGCGATCAGGTCGGCGATTTTACCGCCTTTCGTGATCAGGTCGACGATGGATACCAGTGGCAGGCACGGGGAACGGAATTTTACCCGGTAAGGGTATTTGTCTCCCCGGCTTTCGAGGTAAACACCGAACTCACCCCGGCTGGCTTCCACGCTCTTGAAATAGTGACCTTCCGGCAATTTGATCAGCGGTTTGGTCTTTACGGCGTAGTCTCCCGCGGGGATGTTATCTACTAGTTGTTCCAGTATATGTAATGATTCGAGAATCTCTTCCATGCGCACCATGTAACGGGCAAACGAGTCTCCTTCCGGGTAGAGGATTTCCTTGAAATCCACCTTGTCATATACCCCGTACGGCGTGTGTTTACGCACGTCACATGACCACCCGCAGGCGCGTCCCGTCGGGCCGGATGCCCCGTAACTGATGGCGTCCTCTTTCTTGAGAACGCCGACGCCTTTCAGACGTTGTTGGGCGATCACGTTGCCCGTGAACACGTCGTGATATTCCTTGATCATCGGGGGGAGGTATTTGATGAACTCTTTGATCCGGTTGATCAGGTTCGGGTGGATGTCTGCCATCACGCCACCGATCACGTTGTAGTTCTGAATCAGTCGTCCTCCCGTGGTTTCTTCCATGATGTCCAACACCTTCTCCCGGTCACGGAAACCGTAGAAGAAAGCGGTCAGCGCTCCCATATCCATGCAGAGGCATGACCAGAACAAGAGGTGAGAGGAAAGACGGTTTAGCTCGTCCATGATGGTGCGGATGTATTTCACCCGTTCCGGGATTTCCAGGCCCATGGCTTCCTCGATGCACATACAAAGCGCGTGGCGGTTCTGGTGCGCGGCAAGGTAATCCAAACGGTCTGTCAAAGCCAGCGTTTGCGGGTAGGTGAGGCTTTCACACAATTTCTCGATGCCTCGATGGATGTACCCGCAGTTGACATCCACCTTTTTCACGATCTCTCCTTCCAGTGATACCCGGAAACGGAGTACACCATGAGTGGCGGGGTGTTGTGGCCCGATGTTCACCACGTACTCGTCTTCTTCAAACAAGATGTTCTCTTTCTCGCTGACTTCCCCGTCGTGGGAATTAGCCTCGAACGTGGGGGTTGCATCCAGCGTTTCTTCGCTTTCCAGAGGTACCGGGTTTATTTCGGGGTCTGCATTGTAGTCTTTACGTAACGGATAGCCGACCCAGTCGTTCCGCAGGAACAGACGTCGCATATCAGGATGGTTGATAAACCGTATACCGAGAAAGTCGTACACTTCACGTTCGTTCAGGTTGGCCGTGGCCCAGATGTCCGAAACTGTGGGCAGTTCCGGGTTTTCCCGGTTGGCGGTGAACGTCTTTAAAAATAATTTATGCTCGTGAGCCGTGGATTGTAACAGGCTGATCACGCCTAACGTGTCGCCCCAGTCCATTCCCGTCATGCAGATCATGAAGTCGAAAGAGAGATCCTGGTCCCCTTTTAGCCGGAGAGCCAGTTCCCTGTACTTGGCGGGCTCTACCGTCACGGTAAGGATACCGCTCTCGTCGATCTCTGCCTCGGGGACAATATTTTTTATTTTATCTACTAACATGTACTAATTTTAGATTTAATGATTTTAGATCCTATTGATTAAGTGATTTAATGATTTAATGATTAAGTGATTTTAATCACCCAATCATCGAATCGGCAATCACGGAATCTTTTTCATTCTAAATTCTACATTATTCTTTGTTCTCTTTTTCCTTGTGGTTTTTGCCACCGAGGAAACGTTCCACTTTTACCTTACGTTGCAGTTGGATCATCCCGTAGAGGAGGGCCTCCGGTCGCGGGGGACATCCGGGGATGTAAACGTCAACGGGGATGATGGAGTCAACCCCCTTCACCACGTGGTAAGAGTTTTTGAACGGTCCACCGGAAATGGCACATCCCCCCACGGCAATCACGTATTTGGGTTCGGCCATCTGGTCATAGAGACGTTTCAGCACGGGGGCCATCTTGTGTACGATGGTTCCCGCCACCATGATAAAGTCGGCTTGGCGCGGGCTGGCTCGTGTTACCTCGAACCCGAATCGGGAGAAATCGTAACGTGCCGCTCCCACTGCCATGAATTCAATACCACAACAGCTTGTCGCGAAGGTAAGCGGCCAGAGGGAATTCGAGCGTCCCCAGTTGATAACATCGTCAAGGCATCCCACGATAACATTGGTGCCGGATGCCCGAAGTTGTTCAAGATATTCGTTATCATTGAACTCTTCATATTTCATGGATTTAATTTTTACTTCCATTCCAATGCTCCTTTCTTCCACGCGTAAGCCAATCCGAGAATAAGGATCAGCATGAAAAATAATACATTCAGTAAACCGTTAATTCCGGCATCCTGAACGGTGACCGCCCAAGGATAGAGAAACACGGTTTCCACGTCGAACATCAAAAACAAGATGGCGAACAGGTAGTATCCTACCTTGAACTGCATCCATGATTTTCCTCGCGTAGGCACGCCACATTCATAGGCTTCCCCCTTCTGTTTGTTGAAGGTACGGGGAGAAATGGCCCGAGCAATGCTCATAGCGATAACCACCAGCAAAATGGCTGTAATCAACACAACCACGAATAAAGTAAGATTCATAATTATAAAAAGTTTCAGGTTTTCAAGTTTCAGGTGACAAGTTTAGTTACAGGGGAAAAATACGGCAAGTTGCAAACTTGTAACTGCAATTTGCTGGGCTATCGACCAACCTGTAACTTGTTTGATCTCGGCTAAACAATGATTTCTCGCAGGGCAAAGACGTAGTATTTGGTCTTCCCGAGAGTCGAATACGGGTGAAAATACAAGTTGCGTTTGGAGTGTGCTACCGCAGTGTTGTTCTTGCTATTCCTTTGCAGGAAAGAGGGAACCAATTGTGATTTGGAGTCCGGGACAACATGGGAGTAACCCAGTGTGAGTTCGCAACTTTCGTGAAGAAAGAGTAATAGGGGAACCGTGGAGACTTCACAGATTTCGTTCCGGCAGAATTTACGTTCTAAACAGGTTTCTTTGAAGGACAGATTTTGTCCTTTTGCTAATATCCCGCTGGAACTTACCAACACGAATAACACGATCAATATACTATTCTTCAGCACGTTCAACATCATTCTTTTTACTTAAGGTTCGCAAAGATAACCTAATTTTGAATTTTGGTTGAAAAATGTGTGGTAAAGAATGTTAATCGTGAGATTAACATTCGGGGCCATAAGGTTTATAAACCATATTTTTTTCTTACTTTTGTAATCTCTCCGGGAAAGGAGAATATCTCGGGGGTAATATATGAAATTAGGGAAAAAATATGAGTGACACCATTCATCACGAGTGTGGTTTCGCATTGATTCGATTGCTGAAACCATTGGATTATTATCAGAAGAAATACGGTTCTTACCTTTACGGGCTAAACAGGTTGTACATATTAATGGAGAAACAGCGTAACCGCGGCCAAGACGGCGCGGGAGTCGTGGGGTTGAAACTCGACATGGAACCGGGGTACAAGTATATGGACCGCGTACGTTCCTGTGACGCGAACCCGATACAGGATGTGTTCGACCGGATTCACGAACCGTTTACACCGGAGATTCTCCGGGAGAAGAATGCTGTTTGGGCAAAGCAGAACCTTCCATTTGTTTCCGAGGTTTACTTGGGGCATTTACGTTACGCGACTTTCGGAAAGAATAATATAGATTACGTTCACCCACTGAAACGGGCAAGTAACTGGCGGGCGCACAATTTAGCGCTGGCGGCGAACTTTAACCTGACGAACGTGGACGAGCTGTTCGAGAGTTTGATTCGGGCGGGACAGTACCCGCGAAATTATTCCGATACGGTGACTCTGCTTGAGAAGGTAGGCTATTTTCTGGATAGCGAGATTCAGGATTTGTACCGTTTCTACAAAGAAAAGGGATTTTCGAAACAGGAGATTACCCCGTTGATTGAACGTACGGTTGATTTACCCAAGGTCCTTTCCCGGAGTAGCGAGGATTGGGACGGGGGATATGCCGTAGCAGGAGTGGTCGGGCATGGCGATGCTTTCGTGATGCGTGACCCGTGGGGGATACGTCCGGCTTATTACTACAAAGATGACGAGGTGGTCGTGGTGGCATCCGAGGCATCCGTGATCCAGACCGCTTTCCAAGGCATGAACATGGAAATTTCCGAGATCCGTCCGGGATACGCCCTGTTGATCAAGAAAGATGGAACCGTGACCGAGGAACTCGTGCGTGAACCACGACAACGTGCCAGTTGTTCGTTCGAGCGTATCTACTTCTCCCGCGGGAATGACAGGAATATATACCGGGAACGGAAAAAATTGGGCGAGTTATTGACGCCTCGTTTAGTAAAGGCCGTGGATGGCGATCTCGACAACACGGTGTTTTCCTTTATCCCTAACACGGCGGAAACTTCCTTCTACGGGATGGTGAAAGGAATCCAGCAGTACATGGTGGAGGAGAAAAAACGTTTGATCCGGGAGGGAAAGGCAACGTGGAGCGAGGAAACGCTCGACGAGATCATTTGCCGCGAACCCCGTATCGAGAAAATAGTGATCAAGGATGCCAAGCTGCGCACGTTTATTACCTCGGATTCCGGACGTGACGGGCTGGTGGGACACGTGTACGACGTGACCTACGGGGCAGTGCAGCCCACGGATAACCTCGTGGTGATTGATGACTCGATCGTGCGGGGAACTACTTTGAAAAAGAGTATTCTGCGTATTCTCGATCGTCTTGGCCCGAAACGTATCGTGGTGGTGTCTTCCGCCCCGCAGATTCGTTACCCCGATTGTTACGGGATCGACATGACCCGGATGAACGAGTTTATAGCGTTCAATGCGGCCATCGAGTTGTTGAAGGAACGAGGCATGGAGGGATTGATTGACGAGGTGTACCGGAAGTGTAAAGCACAACAAGGACTGCCCAAAGAGCAGGTGGTGAACCACGTGAAAGAGATTTACGCACCTTTTACCGAGGAAGAGATTTCCGACAAGATTGCCGAGATGGTGCGTGACGAGCATCTGAATGCCGAGGTAAAAGTGGTTTTCCAGTCTGTCGAAGATTTGCACGTGGCTTGCCCGAATGACACGGGTGATTGGTATTTTACCGGAAATTATCCCACTCCCGGTGGTAATAAGGTGGTCAACACCGCTTATATCAACTGGGTAGAAGGGAGGAATGAAAGATCTTATTAATTTTAGATTGAACCCCCTCTAGCTCCCCCTTGGAAAGGGGGAGAACTCGCTGCATTGTCACTTCGTGCCATCTCCTTCTTGCGCCTGTCTCTCCCCCTGTGTAAGGGGGAGTTGGTGGGGGTAGTTGGAAAGTTAAAAGATAAAAACTAAAAGTTGAAAATCAAGAAGCGTCGGCCTTGTGCGGCTAAAATCTAAAATTTAAAATTACCAAGTTTTTACTTTCCCGTTCAAAGTTATTGCAATTTGTTTGTAAATGTTTAAATTAGTAGCGGATATTAAAAAGATCGGCTATGAAACAAGTTGTGTCATTTATTCTATTATTTGTATTTTCCATTTGTTACGGGAATGACCCGTTAGTTGCACAAATGCGTAAAGAGAGGCAAAAAGGGAAGGAAAAGAAGATCGTTCGGGAACAAGCGGTGGATTTGTTGCTGAAAGAGCAGCAAGTAGCCGCGGAACGAGCCGCTTTGAAAGAATTGTACTGGGTTCTGGGAGGGGAAGATTGGCGGGCGAAGGAGAATTGGCTGAGTGACCGGCCTGTTGAGGAGTGGTACGGGGTGAAGCGGAACTATGATAACGGGAAATTGAGTATATATCTGGGAGCAAACGGTTTGAAGGGAGTTCTGCCGGGAGCTATTTTCAGGCTGAAGACATTAGAGGTGCTTAACTTGTGTAATAACGAGATCACAGGGAGTATGCCAACGGATATTGGAGAGTGTACAGCGTTGAGGCAGTTGTCACTGAACGGCAATCGTTTGACGGGAGAAATACCTGTCGGGATTGGTAAACTGGAAAATCTGGTGACGCTGGATCTTTCTCGTAACCAGTTGTCGGGGAAGATCCCGGAGGAAATCGGAGGGCTTAAGCAATTGAAATACCTTCGGATGGGTACGAATAGATTGACGGGGGACATTCCGGCTGCCATTGGGAACCTCTCGTTGTTAGAGTGTGTGGATATTCCTTCGAATTTGCTGACAGGAAAAATTCCGGACGAGCTTATGTTTCTGGAAAACTTGGAAGAGATAAATATGTTCGGTAATCGCCTACGGGGTGAGTTGCCTGCTGACTGGAGCCGGCTGAAAAAGTTGAGAATTTTATCATTGGGACAAAACCGGATAGACGGAGAGATTCCCGCCTCGTTGGGGAGCGTAAAAACTTTGCAAGATATTTCACTGGACAATAATTTATTGCGAGGGGCGATCCCCACTACTTTAGGGCATCTGAAGGAATTGTGGGCGTTGGTTTTGTCGACTAACCGACTGACGGGAGAGATCCCCGGCGTGTTATTCACTTTGCCGAAATTGTATCGTCTGGAATTGTCTGATAATGGCCTTTCAGGTTCGTTACCCGCTGAAATCAAGGAGGCAGTGTCGTTTACATCCCTTGATTTGAGTAATAATCGTTTGAGCGGGCCGTTGCCGCCGGAACTTTGTGAGTTGGTGCGATTGAATTACTTGAATTTGCAAAATAACAGGTTTTCCGGACCTTTACCCGCTGAAATCGGGAAAATGACGGGATTGACTTTACTGGACTTGACATCGAACAGGTTTTCGGGGCCTCTTCCGGAAGAGATAGGGCGATTGATTCACTTGCGGTCGTTATTGCTCTCGGAGAACGAGTTTTCCGGGGAGTTGCCAGAGACGTTGGGGAATCTGATAAACTTGAGAAATTTCTACATGAAAACGAATCGTTTGTCCGGACCATTCCCAGTGGCGTTAACGAAGTTGGTCAAGCTGGAATACTTGAACTTGAGTTTTAATAATTTCTCGGGGACGATCCCCGCGGAAATCGGGAATTGGGAAGAACTAAAACATTTGTATTTATGGAAGAATCAGTTTAGCGGGAGTATTCCCCCGTCGATTGGTAAGTTGAGAAACTTGACTGAATTGAGTTTGGGAGAGAACCGTTTGTCGGGCGAGCTACCCAAGGAATTGGGGCAGTTGGAGAATTTGGTTAGGTTGTTCTTGAACAATAACACGTTCACCGGAAAGTTGCCCGCCGAGATGACACGTGTGCGGAGTTTGAATTTCTTGAACTTGCAGAATAACCGTCTTGCTGGTAACTTACCGGACGAAATTGGTGATTGGGAGTCGCTGGTGGAGTTATACTTGGCGAATAACGAGATCACGGGGACACTGCCGGCCTCGATCGGTAGGATGAAACGGTTGAAGACCTTGGACGTGTTCGGGAACCGGATGAGTGGGGTGTTACCGCCGGAACTGGGAGAGATGGAAGGTTTAGAGAGGTTGTACCTGACAAATAATCATTTTAACGGGGCCTTGCCTCCCGAGATCGGTAATTTGAGACGGTTGAGAATATTGGCTATGCCGAATAACGAGTTTTCCTCGCTCCCGGAGGAAATCGGGAATATAGAGTCGTTGGAGGAATTGAACGCTTCGAATGCTTTCACCGGAGGTGTTTTACCCGCGAGTATCGGGAATTTGCGGAATTTACGACTTTTGTTGTTGGGGAATAACAAGTTATCGGGCGAGATTCCTGCCGGGATCGGGGAGTTAACCTTGTTGGAAAGGATGGATTTGTCAATGAATAAGTTGAGCGGTGAGATTCCTGCCGGGATCGGTTACTTGGATAAATTGACAGTTCTGGCTCTCCTAGGAAATAACTTGACCGGAACGATTCCAGCTGAAATTGGGAATATGCGAAGTTTGAACATCCTCTATCTTGGTAGGAATATGTTGGAAGGGGAACTACCTGCCGAGTTGGGGTGGCTTTCTGAGTTGGAGATGTTGGATGTTGGGGTGAATAAGTTGACAGGGACGTTACCCGCAGAATGGGGAGAATTGAGAAAACTAAAAAAAATGGCTCTCTTTGCGAATAAGTTTAGTGGGGAAATCCCAGATGAATGGGCGGGAATGAAACGGTTGGAAGATGTCCTTGTGCAGAATAACGAGTTGACGGGAAAGGTTCCGGATTTCTTGTTTCATTTACCCGCATTAAAACGGTTGTGGTTGGGAAATAATTTCTTGGAGTTGACCGAGGAACAAAAGGAGTTGACCGGTAAGGATAGGCGGTATCTTTTATTGCCACAGGGGGAAAAGTAGGGAATAGTCTCGTGAGTTTGAAAACAAGAGGCTGACTTAAGAGTCTTGTTTGTATTAACCAGCTACCCCCTCCAGCTCCCCCTTACACCGGGGGAGAGCTGATTACCAAATGGTATTCCCTCCTGTGTAAGGAAGGCTTAGATAAGGTCGTCGCTTCATGATGGGTTACTTGAGTATGAGTGGTTCCTCGATAATGATTTCAGCACGACTCGTGTTTTCTACCGCAATTTTCGGTCCCGGAATGAGGGGACTGTAATCAAGTACGTGTCTGATGCGGGTTCGTTGGTCGGGGGTAATACGATCACGATAGCCATAATAATAGTCCATTATGTTATATGACGTGAAGGTGGTTCCATTGCGATCTTGGCGCTGTGCTGCTTGGGCAAAAGTTAGTCGGGATACACTCGCTAACCAAGTGTCGTAAGCCGGGCGATCATAATCGGGAGTATCTTCACAGTAATCGGTTGTTTGCCCGTTGTCTCCACCGGAAAATACATGGAATAACCCGAGATAATGCCCCAGTTCATGGGCGAGTGTGGTGGGCCATACCGGTTGTGGGCCGTAAGCCCCGGTCTCTGCTTTATCTACAAATAACTTGTTTATCATCACGGCTTGTACGGAGTTGGTGGGAAGACTGGTATAATATGTATCATTTCTTCTTAAACCCGGCAGGGATTTGCCTTGCGGGGTGTACGGGGTCATGGCGATTCCCGTCACGTTTTCTTCGGTAAAGGAGCAGATGATAACGTTGATATACTTGTTGGGGTCCCATGTTATTTGTGTGCCGTTGTATGTGTTGTATCTTAAATAATTATCGACATTGAACGAGGTGGATGAACTTTGAACGGTATTTATTCCGGGTTCAACCAAGGGAGTTCCTTCAGGCGTGGTGGTGGCAAGGGTGAATTGCAGGTTGAGATTCTCGCTTTTCCCGTTGTTGCCCCGGTAGAAGTTATTCACGTAATCCATACATTCCTGAATGTAGGCGGCGGTGACTTTTGCATCATTTGCGGAACCGTCCGAGTACACGTGGAAAATGACCGGAAGTTCGAAGTAGATTTCTCCCTTTTGGGTCACGGTAAGGATTTTTTGTTGGTCTGAGTTGGAGATCGTGACGGTCCCCGTACGTTCGGTTGTGGTCGTGTTGACTTGCGTGTTGATCACAAGTGTATCTCCTTGCGGCGTACTGATTTTGCTTGCCCGGCACCAAGAGGTTGGGCTGGCAAATGACCAGTCTGAACCACTCCGAAGAGCAATGCGGATGGTTTGTTGCTCGCTGCTTACCTGTATTTCGTTGCCTGTTGATAATTCTATTCCCTCGAACTTGTCCTTCTCGCAGGAAGTGACAAGTAGGAACAGAAGGTAAATAAGAATGTATTTTTGCATGTTTGTAGGTTTTATTTTTTCATGTAGCGGTCCATTTCCCGTTTGGCGTCTTTTTGTTTGAGGGTTTCCCGCTTGTCGTACTCTTTCTTTCCCCGGGCGAGGGCGATGCGAAGTTTGGCAAAGCCTTTTTCGTTAAGAAAGAGACGGACGGGGACAATGGTAAGTCCCGATTCCTTGGTCTTGCGTTCGAGCTTGACAAGTTCTTTCTTTTGTAGTAAAAGTTTACGTTCGCGGCGTTCGATGTGGTTGTAGTAGGTACCTAGTTTGTACTCGGCAACGTACATACCCTTAATCCACAGTTCGCCGTTGTGGAAGTAACAGTAGGAATCCACCAACCCGGCTTTCCCGGCCCGGATGGATTTGATTTCGGTACCGGTGAGCATGATACCGGCGGTGTATTCTTCCAAGAACTCGTAGTCGAAGGATGCTCTTCTATTTTTTATATTAATGTCGTTTTGCATAGGTTTTGACGTTTAAGCGTAAATAGTGGGTATTCTGAACATAATCATCAACAATTGCTGGATGATGATCGGGGACACGATCACGAGTAAGCCGATGATGACGATGGCGCTTTTGCGGTATTGTACGTCGAGGGCTGTCAATTGGTTCAACCCGACGTAAAGGGTACGCAGGCACAGCAGGCTACATATTGCCATGAGTTGGGATATAAATCCTTCCGAGAATCCACTGGAAAGGCAGTGGAACGGGATGAAGACGGCCGAGCTGTACACGGCAAGGCGAAGGGCCATCCGGTTGGCTTCAGCCACTTTATTAGAAAGATATTCCCGGGTCACCCGGTAGGCGATGTAGCTCCCCACGACGGAGGCCATGAACAGGATGATGCCGGTTCCAATGGCGTAGAGAGGTGAGGTTGACAATAAACGTAACAATATTGCACATACAGAAGAAAGCATGGATAAAGGCACGAGGAAATTCTTGAAAAGTTCGATTCCCTCAATGTTCTCCCGGCCGATCACCTGCCATTCCGTTTCGGGGTGAAGTAGTAGTTTCCGGGGCCTTGTGAATATGCTTTTGATGTCCAATTTCTTCATAGTAACGCGAAAATACTGTTTTTTATCGAGATTAATTCATAAGGTTCGTAAAGTTTGTAAAGTTTATAAGGTCCATGGATCTTATAAACTTTACAAACTTTTACATGAAAACGTAACCATCCTGTAACAAATCTTTCATTTCTTCGTTAAATTTTACGTGAAACAGAGAGTCGAGTATTTGGCTGGTGAGGTGAATGAAAAGAAGTTTAATGTTTAAAACGAAAGGTGTATGGAAACTTTTTTTGCTTCAATTCCCATTCTGGTGTTAA
Organism: Butyricimonas sp. RTP31003st1_G1_RTP31003_210430; assembly: GCF_040920905.1. Taxonomy (NCBI): domain Bacteria; kingdom Pseudomonadati; phylum Bacteroidota; class Bacteroidia; order Bacteroidales; family Odoribacteraceae; genus Butyricimonas; species Butyricimonas sp. RTP31003st1_G1_RTP31003_210430. Next base: position 11,351 of record NZ_JBCOSQ010000042.1, read on the forward strand.
TCGTTTTGATGGGGGTATTCAAGGTGGCGGGGGATAAGAGTAGTATTATTACTTTGTTGATCACGGCTTTTTTGGCCATTTTAGCGTTTCATAGTCCGGTTCCGGACACGGTGAATTCTTTTCTTTACGGGATGTTGAAGGCGTTGGTGCCTATTCTGTTTATTATTCTGATGGCGATATACAGTTATAACGTTCTGTTACAGACGAAGAAGATCGAGGTGTTGAAACAGCAGTTTTCTTCAATTTCGACGGACAAGAGTGTACAAGTGTTATTGATCACGTGGGGATTCGGTGGGTTGTTGGAAGGTATGGCGGGATTTGGGACGGCGGTAGCTATCCCGGCGGCAATTTTGATCAGTCTCGGGTTCCGGCCCGTGTTTTCAGCGTTGGTGAGTTTGATTGCCAATAGTGTACCGACGGCTTTCGGGGCGGTGGGAGTTCCGGTGATCGTGCTGGCACAGGAAACGGGGTTACCCGTGATCCCGTTAAGTACGGCGGTGGTGTTACAGTTGTCGGTGTTGATGTTGCTCGTACCTCTGGTGATCACTTTTCTGGCTGACCCAAGAATGAAAGCATTGCCGAAAAACCTGTTGTTGAGTTTGCTGGTAGGTGGGGTATCGCTTGCGACACAATATCTTGCAGCACGTTATATCGGGGCGGAGACTCCCGCGATCGTGGGGGCGATTGCTTCTATTATCGTGATTGTTGTTATTGGTAAGTTGATGGGAAAAGGCGGGGAGAAACTGATACCGATGACGTATTCGGGAGGGGAAGTGTTCCGAGCCTGGGCGGTGTACGTGTTGATCATGGTATTGATCCTGTTCACGAGTCCCTTGTTTCCGGCGGTGCGGGAAATGCTGTCGGGGGTTTGTAGTTCCACGATGAGTTTCATGATTGGCGGGGAGGAACGGAAGTACACGATTCAGTGGCTCACGCAGGGCGGGGTGTTGTTGTTTATCGGTTCGTTCGCGGGTGGATTGATACAAGGAGGCCGGGTAAAGGATTTGCTGGTGTTGTTGTGGAGGTCTGTGGTGCAGTTGCGGAAGACGATAGTGACGGTAATTTGCCTGGTCGGTTTTTCGTCGATCATGGAGACTTCGGGGATGATCAACCAGTTGGCGGTGGCCTTATCGGCAGCCACGGGTGCCTTGTACCCGCTGTTCGCACCCACGATCGGGGCCTTGGGTACATTCCTGACGGGAAGCGACACTTCGGCGAACATCTTGTTCGGTAAGTTGCAGGCAGGGGTGGCCGGACATATCGGGGTGGACCCGAACTGGCTGTCGGCAGCGAACACGGCGGGAGCGACAGGAGGTAAGATTATCTCACCGCAAAGTATAGCGATAGCCACGTCCGCTTGTGACGAGCAGGGAAAAGAGGGGAGTATTCTAAAAGCTGCCTTGCCATACGCTCTGGTTTACGTGGTGATTACCGGGGTGGTGGTTTATGTTTTTGCCTGATGAGATGTATTTCTGATTGATTTTTTGGATAGAAACTTGTAATTTTATAAGCTGTAACTTGTAACTAATTAATATAGTATGAAAATAGGATTATTTATTCCCTGTTATATTAACGCGATTTACCCGAGTGTGGGGGTGGCCTCATACAAGTTGCTGACCTCGCTGGGATTGGATGTCGATTACCCGCTGGATCAGACTTGCTGCGGGCAACCAATGGCGAATGGTGGATTCGAGAAGGATTCGACCGAGCTGGCCAAGCGGATGGAGGGATTGTTCGAGAAGTATGATTACGTGGTGGGACCATCGGCCAGTTGCGTGGTTTTCGTGAAGGAGCATTACCCGCGGTTGTTGAACCGGGAGGAACATGCTTGTATCAGTAGTCGTATTTACGAGATTTGCGAATTCCTGCATGATGTGGTGAAGGTAGATAAGCTGAATGCCTCTTTCCCACACAAGGTAAGTATTCATAATAGTTGCCACGGGGAGAGGTTGTTGCATCTTTCTTCCCCGAGCGAGTTGATGATTCCCCGTTATTCCAAGTTGCGGGATTTGTTGTCGCTGGTGAAGGACGTGGAAGTGTTCGAGCCTAAGCGGGTGGACGAGTGTTGCGGTTTCGGGGGAATGTTCTCGGTGGAGGAACCGGCGACGTCCGTGTGCATGGGACAGGATAAGGTGCATGATCATATGTCAACCGGGGCGGAATACATCACGGGAGCGGATAGTTCTTGCCTGATGCACATGGAAGGGATTATTCGCCGGGAGAAATTGCCGATAAAGACAATACACGTGGTGGAGATATTAAGTCAAGGGTTATAAACTTTATGAACTAATTTTGAAAATAACGTAAATCAAATAAATATGAGTTCACACGCTAAAGCTGCCAAGAAATTTATAGCTGACCGGGAAAGAACAGCATGGCATGATCAAGCGCTGTTTTTCGTGCGGGAGAAACGAGACCGGATGGCCCATGATGTTCCCGAATGGGAGGCGTTGCGGGAGATGGCAAGTAATATGAAACGACACACGATTGCCAATTTACCCTATTATCTTGAAATGTTCGAGAAGAACGCCACGGCAAACGGGATTCATGTTCACTGGGCGAAAAATGCCGAGGAACATAACCGGATTGTTTACGAGATTATCCAGAAACATGGGGGAAAGAATCTCGTGAAGAGTAAGTCGATGCTGTCGGAAGAGTGCGGGTTGAGTCCTTATCTGGAGGCTAGGGGAATTGATGCCGTGGAGTCGGATTTGGGTGAACGGATCATGCAGTTCATGGGTACACCGCCAAGTCATATTGTGTTGCCTGCCATTCACGTGAAACGGGAAGAGGTGGGGAAGGTGTTTGAGAAAGAGTTGCACACGGAACCGGGGAATAGCGATCCGACTTACCTGACTCACGCGGCTCGGGCTGCCTTGCGGGAGAAGTTCCTGCACGCGGATATTGCCATGACGGGTGTTAATTTTGCCGTGGCCTCGTCAGGGGCTTTTGTGGTCTGTACGAACGAGGGAAATGCTGATATGGGAACTTCTTTTCCAAAAGTACATATCGCGATCATGGGGCTTGAGAAAGTAGTGCCGGATTATGACGCTCTGGCCCTGTACGTGCGCTTGTTGGCCCGCTCTGCCACGGGACAGCCTTCAACGACGTATACCTCCCATTACAAGAAACCGGTGGAAGGGCAGGAGATGCATATCGTGATCGTGGATAACGGGCGAAGTGATATTCTGGCCTGTACGGAACACGTGAATATGTTGAAGTGTATTCGTTGCGGGTCATGTATTAACACTTGTCCCGTGTATCGTCGGACGGGGGGATATTCTTACTCGTATTTTATACCGGGTCCCGTGGGGATTAACTTGGGTATGTTGAAGTCGCCGGAGAAGTATTCAGGGAACGTGTCGGCCTGTTCGCTTTGTTATTCCTGTTCGAATGTTTGTCCGGTGAAGATCGATCTGGCTGAACAGATTTACAAGTGGCGGCAGAATCTGGCGCCCTTGCATTTGGCTGATCCGTCGAAGAAGTTGATGGTGAAGGGAATGAAGTTTATCATGAATCATCCCGGTTTGTTCTATAATGCTATTGCTGCCGGACGTGTTGCCGAGCGTATGCCTCGATTCGTGTTGTATAATTCTCTCGATGCGTGGGGTATCGGACGGGAACTTCCGGAGTTTGCGAAGGAGACGTTTAACGAGATGTGGAAAAAGGGATTGAAAGCCGATTAATTTACGATTTATGAATGACGATTTACGATTGAAAAAGTGTTGGCCTTGTGCGGCTGGAACTAGAAAGTTAAAAGTTAAAAGATAAAAACTAAAAGTTGAAAGTCAAAAAGTGTCGGCTTTGTGCGGCTGGAATTTAAAATTAAAAATTAGAACATGGGTAGTAAAGAAGATATTTTAGCAAGGCTGAAAAAGCATGCGGTGGATCAAGTGGAACGACCGGAGATGACGTTCGAGCCGTTGACGTTTTCTGATCCGCTGGTACAGTTCGAGAAGATCATGAAGGCAGTGGGAGGAAATTGCGTGGTGTTGGAGAAAGGGCAGGACGTGAACGAGGTAATCCGGAATGTGTTCCCCGATGCCAGGTCGATCGCATCGAATTTACCGGAAGTTACATGTGCTACGGTGAATCCCGATATGTTGGATGATCCGCGGGAATTGAACGGTACGGATGTCGGGGTGATCCGGGGTGATTTCGGAATTCTGGAAAATGGGATGGTATGGATTAACCAACGTACCCGTTACAAGGCTCTCTTTTTTATTTCCGAGGCCTTGGTGATCCTACTTGACCGGAATCGTCTGGTGAATAATATGCATGAGGCATACAAGCAACCCGCTTTTGATGATTTTGGGTACGGTTGTTTCATTTCCGGTCCCTCGAAGACGGCCGATATTGAACAGGCGCTAGTCATCGGGGCGCATGGGGCAAGAGCCGTGACGGTGATATTGGAGTAAAATAATAAAGGCCATTTTTAAATGGTCTTTATTATTCTTCGTCTTTTTTCTTTAATTCTTTCGAGAAGAAGAAATAGGCAACGATACACACGATTAATGGGAAAACGTAAACCAATCCCGGAGAAAAGATAGCGAAATACCACGGCATTCCCCATTCTTCATGGGCTGATATTTCTAAGGCTTTATAGCCCACGTGTACAATTCCGATCGAGAGGAATGCAACGGCGGCAATCCCGAATAATTTTTGATTTTTGGCAGCTTTTGTTTTGTCCATAGCTTGATTCGCCTACGGCGAGTTACAGGTTAATAAGTTGCAAGTTACAAAATACAAGTTTGCAGGTTAGTGATAAACTTGTAACCTGCAAACCTGAAATTTGTAACTATTTTTTATAAAGGTGTTTGATTCCAACCCGGTGTCCGGCTACCGCAAAGTACAAAATGAATAGGTAGCAAGGCAACATCATCCAGTAGGCTCCTTGGTGTCCCATAGAAGCGGTTAGCGAACCGTATAACATTGGAAGTAAGGCTCCTCCGGCGATAGCCATGATAAGCAGGGCCGATCCGGTCTTCGTGTGACGTCCCAACCCGAAGATGGCAAGCGGGAAGATGGCGGGCCACATGAGTGAGTTTGCCAGACTTAACAGCGTCAGGCACCAGATGGAGATCTCTCCCGGCAACATGACGGTACAGATTCCGAGGATAACTCCTAGGGCAGCACAGCAAGCAAGGGCTTTTTCCTGACTGATGTATTTCGGAATGGCGATGATTCCGATGATGTAACCGACAATCATGGCGATCATACCGTAAGTCGGGAATATCCGGGCGGTATCCATGTCCATTTTCATGGATTGGGCATAACCAATGATCGTGTCAATAGCAATCACTTCAACTCCCACGTACAGGAACAGGGTCACAATTCCGATCCAGAGGTGGGGAAAACTGAATATGCTTGATTTCCCGCTGTGTTGCAGGCTACCTTCTTCTTCTTCCGGATCCTCGATTTGGGGAAGCGGGGAGAAACGAACGAATAGTGCCAGTACAACGAGCGATACCATGATCACGACGTAGGGTACGATGGATTTGGAGGCCAAGATGTTGAGTTCCGCGGCTTTTTGAATGGCATCCATTGTTTGTAATTTTGCCTCAAGTAAGTCGATGTCTTTCAGCATGATTGATCCGAGGATCAGCGGGCTGATAGCTCCGGCCACCTTGTTACAGATACCCATGATGCTCACGCGCTGGGCGGCACTCTCGGCGGGGCCAAGCTCGATTACGTAAGGGTTAGAAGCTGTCTGAAGTACGGATAGTCCCGTACCCATGATGAATAATCCAAGCAGGAATAACCCGTAGGTGCGAGTCATGGCGGCCGGGATGAACAGTAATGCACCGACGGCCATTACGAGAAGGCCAAGCATCATACCGTTCTTGTATCCTGTTTTCCGCAGTACCCAGGATGAGGGCAGTGCCATGACAAAGTAGGCAATGTAGAATGCGAAGGTCACCAGGTACCCCTGCCACTCATGTTGCAGCTCGCAGGCGATTTTAAGATAAGGGATCAAGGTGGCGTTCAACCACGTGACGAACCCGAAGATAAAGAAGAGGATACCGATAATGATAATCCCCATACTGTAAGAATTTTTCTTTTGTTCCATCATCTTTTCGTTAAAATATACATAAACACGTAAACACTTTCAAGAATCTACAAAGTTATTAATTTTTGATAATGATGAATGAAATTGGGAAAAATTATTCGTGCGGCCGCGGGGAAGGTGTATATAGAAACCGGAGTACAATGATAAGTTCCTGTACCCCGGTCATTCAAACTAGAAATAGTAATCAATAATCAACTTATTATTAGAAATGTTTTATCTGGCTTTACGTTTCGTGTTAAGGTTTTTTGAGAGAGAGTTTCCGGTATTTGTCGAATGTACTCTGGATGTACTTCTTTTCCTGACTGTCGGGTAAATTCGGGATGACTTTTTCCCCGATGGCGGCTAGACGGGAATAGTTGTCCTTACTCATGGTGTCTTGCAGGGACATCAAGATAATCGGGTATTCCTGTAAATCACTCGCTGTGAGAGAGGCTTGCCTGTTTTCCATGGAGGCGATAACTAAGTCGGTTAATTTACGGCCTGTTTCCTGAAATTGGGGTTGAGCATCAGCGTCTTTTGTTTGCCAGCGTATTGCCCTGTAAGCGAAAATGTACATTTTTAGTTCTTGTGTGCCGGCTGTTGGTATCTTTGATTCGATAACGGAGGCCAGTGTTTTAACATTGCGGTCCGATACCATCTCGGCGAGAGGTAACATCGTGTTTAATGATTGCTGTTGTTTGATGTTTAGTCCCGGGATTTGTTGTTTTAACAGGCTTACCGGGACAGCATCTTTTTTTTGATAACCAAGGATATAATCCTCCAGTATCTTGCTGTATTTACGGAATAGGTAATTGTCGACTTTTTCCGTTCCCACGTTTTCCCGGATGGAGGATAGATTTGCCAACAGGAAGTCGAATACCGGGGAACCGATTTGGCAACTTTCATCTTCATAGATCGGCCAGAATTCTTTTTTTACCTTGTCTTTGTCTGTCAGGCGGGAGAGTAGTTTGTTATATACTTTTCCGGCTTTTTCATCCTCTCCGGCTTCGGACAAGATTTCCTTGTAGGTCATTAATTCCTGTTTGTTCATTTTGCCTTTTTCATACCGGTCGCTCAGGTAGGGGAGGGATGTTTTTTCATTTAGTCCTCTCTCTACCCGTTGAATGAAAGTTTCCAGCTCATCACCACCAACTACTCTGTGCTGTATGGTTCCGTCAGGTCGGAAGATGATGAAAGTCGGGTAAGCGTGTACCTCGAATTTGTTGGCCAACTCTTTGCCTTCTCCTTTTTCCATGTCATATTTCACGCAGACAAAACGGGAATTGAAGTAGTCGCCGGCTGCTTTTTGTGGGAACACGTTGTTGGTCATGTTTTTGCATGGCCCGCACCAAGAGGTGTAGCAGTCCATGAATACCATCTTTTTCTCGGCTTTGGCTTGTGCTAATGCCTCGTTAAATGTTAGGTCCCGAAAATTGACACCATCTTGTGCGAACGCTACATATTGCACTAAAATGCAGGTAATAAATAGGTATATTGTTTTCATTCTGATACTTGTTTTAGATGTTACATTTTGTTTCCAGTGTTGTTTCAAGTTCCCCGCTGTTGTGTCCTGAGAATATGATTTTGCCTTCCGGGTCAATGACCAAGAAAGTAGGAATACTTGTTAAATTATAGGCATCACGGGTATTTTTACTTAGTTCCGGGGTAGCGAGGTATTGATTCCAGGGTAATTTCTCTTCCCCAAGGGCCTTTTGCCAGTCCTTTTCATTTTTATCTACCGACAGGCTGATAAAGGTCACTTTTTCCCCGTATGTTTTGTACATTTCCCGCAAGTGGGGAAAGCTGGCACGACATGGCCCACACCAAGATGCCCAGAAATCGATTACCGTGTAGCGGTCTTTTTTCAGTTGGGAAAGAAGCGATTCCTTTTTCCCGTCCGGAGTAATTATTTCTCCTTCTTGTAACGCTTTACCTTGCACGAATACTTTGGCTTTTTGCAGGTCTTGACGGAATTGTTTCAGCGCGGCACAGGTGTCCTGATAAGAGACGAATAGCTCTGCCAATTCATCCAAATAGGTTTGGTCGTAAGTAAACGGCTCTTTTTTCAGTTGTTCCGCGAGGTGAAGGTTTACGGCTAGATTCCGGTTGTTTTTAATGAATTCCTTGGTTAAGTTTTCCAATTTTATTTGTTGTTCCTGTAACGTCTTAAAATCTTCTATACGTGAGTTCTCCATGTAAGCCCGGTCAAGTGTCCGGATATTGTGGCGCAGGGGAATGGTTTGTTGCTGATACCGGGAAAAAATGTCTTGTGTGGTGGAACCTTTCAGCATGTAGTTCTTTTCTTTACGGATGTCATAGCGCCAGAAAGATTCCGGTAAGCTGTCGATGTGAGGAGTTTGAAATGTTAGTTCCCCGTTTTCCACGAAAAAGTCGATTTCCGCATATTTCGTCAGATTCTCGTTTCGTAACCCTTTCCGGTCGATGATATCCTGATTGTTCATGCTCAAACGACAATATACGGGTTCATGGGCCTTCCCTTGGAGTTCAAATTTCCCGTTAATAACATATCCCGTGGCAATTCTGTTATTATATCTCCCGTTAGGGGCTAAAATAATTTCCGTGCTATCCATGGCTCCCGGAATCGTTCCGCGAATCACGAAATGATCCATCGGCTTATAGTTACAGGCTACGATTGTCGCGAGTAATATAAATAGTGATAAATATCTCATAACTTGTGATTTAAATTGTAATACGACGTTTTTTTTGAAAATGGAGAAATCCCTTTTTTGTCATTCTCCATTTTCTATTTTCAATTATTTTGTGCGTCCCGTACGCAGCGAATTCGCATGAGTTTATCCAAAGGTGTCGTTCCCCGGTAAACGGTAGAATAAGAATAAAATAATTTGCGGAAATAAACGGTTGTTTCTTCCAGGCCGTTGTTTTTCTTTTCGGTTGCCGTCCAGTAATATCCGGATTCTTCCACGCTATTTAGATATAAAGACGGGGAATAGGGACCTGTTAAGCAGGCACACCCGCAGATTTGTAATGCCATACCCAAACCTTCTGTTCCTTGACGGAGTAAGGTTGCTTGGTGATTTCCTCGCCATCCTTCCTCGCCGACTTCTTTTGTTGACATACCTAATGCGATTTCAAGATTCTGCCAATCTTCGTCGGTAGGCAGTCGCCATCCTTCCGGACAGACTTCTAATGCTTCTTCCCAAGTATACAGGTTACCGTATTTTTTATAATCGGATTCGAAATCAAAATCGGCATACCATGAAACAACACTCCGGGGATTTCCATAATTATCCATCAGGGGACCTCCATATTCATTTTCATAATACGGGCTACCGTATTTTAAATTTGAGGTCATCCAATCTAAATTTCCCAGACGAATCCATCCGTAAGTGGTGTTATCTCGACTATCGGTCCATTCACCGGAATCTTTGGGCGAGATTTTGGGTAAGTTATCATCATCATTACAAGAAATGACTATACCCCACAGCATACATATATAAATCAAGTATTTTTTCATAACATCTTAGAATTGAATGTTGGTTGCGTCAACCAATGGTTTGATTATTTCATACTTTTTCATCACTGCCTCGTAACTGCCATAGCGACTGCGGAATTCTTCATCTGTTATGGTCAAACAGGCTTTGATGTAGGAAATTGCGTCTTCTTCTGTTGTCGGAGTCTTGGTTTCATTGGTATTCTCCAAGAATCCGACTTCGTAGAATAATTCAATATCCTCATCCCCTAAACCATACGGGAAATCATAATACGCTTTGTCATCATTGTAATATACCCAGTAGGGACGTTTTCTTGTTACATTGAAGAATTCTTCAGCTAGACCACCGTAATAATAGTAACTCGGGTCGCCTCCCCAACTGGCAAGAATGATGTTGTAACAGATGGATTGAGCGTATGTTGTTTTATCAATACCTTCTTTCCATAGAGAGCTGACATTTAAGGCCAGACAACGCATGTTCGAATAGCTTGACGGGGAAGATTGATATTGATAGACGCCTGATTTTTCGTCATATTGATCAATTTTGTTCACGGCAAGAATAGAATAGGGTAAAATATTTTGCACGTAAGGAATCAGATAAGTTTGTAAAAAGTCCGCTGTTTGTTGTTTTTGGTTTTGTGTCTCTAAATAATCGAAAATAAATCGTGAACCCTGCACGCTTGTCATCGACCATTCCAGACCGATTAATTCTGTTTCGTAATAGGGGTTACCGTAGGCGTCCAGTCCCTTGTATTCATGTCTTAGTGTATCGTTGAACAGGAGATAGCATCCGGTGTTTTCATAAAAACTCCGTCGCAAAACAGATTCTTCGTCCGTGGCTTTGGGGTCCGGGGCAAAAGGATCACGGGTTCCACTAAGTGTTAAGTTATCTTCTTTCTGACAAGCTGTTATGCTTAGTAGGATGGCAAATAGCCATAAATATATTTTGTTCTTCATATTCGTCTGTTTTATACATACTTTTTTATATCTATTCTTGAACGGGTGGAGTTACATCATCCGGTTCTTCGGGTGTGTAATCTGTGCTTGTTCGAGTGGGACGATGATTTGTTCCCAAGTTATTTTGGAAGTCCAGAACTTCTTTGGGTAAGGCTAACGTGTAAGCCGGATCATTGGTTTCAAGCATGTAACGTTTCGTGTACAGCGGACCGTTGTAATCAAAGCTCGTGTAATAGTGGGTAATCGTTTTCGAGTAAGGATATTTTTCACATACCAGATAGCGACGCAGATCGTACCAGCGATGTCCTTCCAGGCAAAGCTCACATTGGCGCTCTTCCCGGATCAGGGTTACCAATGATTCCCCGCTTTCTGTGGGCATTGTACTGTTTATTAGTCGTTTATCCCGTAATGCTTTCAACAGGGTTCTGGCTATTCCCTCTTCTCCCATGTAGGCCGCGGCCTCGGCGGCATTTAAATACGCTTCTGCAGTTCTGAACAAGAACTGATCGGAAACTTCTTTGTAGCCTAAATTTTCCCATCCGGCAACTTTTTTGAATACCCAGGCGTTCATGTAACCTGTGAAATCCCATCCGCCACCGATGATGTCTTTCATGATATAGTATTGCATCCTCAAATCATTTTCCCCTTCCCTGAAAGCGGAGACAAGATCGTCAGAGATCGTGTATACCGGGCAAGCCACCCATTTGCCGTAACTGAATCTGCGTTGTTGGTAGATGGAAGAGGCTAACAGGTGTCCACCCATGGAAAATATGGTTTCCGGGGAAGATTTGGTTAACACGTCTCCGCTCCCGGAAGATAAGGTGTTTAAATCTAGTAGATTATCATTTTTTGCCAGTGCTTTTTGAGCATATTCATAAGCTTTTTTCCAATTTTGCATGTACAGGTATGTCCGACTTTTCAACAAATACACGGCGGTAATGTCGGCTCGGTAGGGACGATTTTTAATTGTAGTATTGATCAAACACGTGTCGGCTTCATCCAGATCTTTTAAAATTTGATTGTATGTTTCGCCCACGGTGTTTGTCGTGTATTCTTTGTCTTCCACGACGGGGCTTAGTTTTATGGGAATACTTGGTGCTGATAGATTTTCCGGGGAATAAGGTTTCCCGTACATATTTACCAGCGTGAAGTAGTATAAGGCTCTTAAAAAATGGGCCTCTCCCTTGATTCTGCTTTTTTCCAATTTCTGTTCTTCGTTTGCAGCGTGTTGTTCGTCAATGGCGTCTATGACCATGTTGCAGATGTTTATACAGTGATAAGCTTTGTTCCAGTCTTCATCTTCTGCGTTACGAGAACTGCCTTCTGCATTTAAACCGACGTCCTGTTGCCACGTGTGCCAGCCGAACATTTCGTCTTGAACACCGTTAATATCTCCCCGGTCATCCCAGCTGAATACGGTTAACTCGTCAGACATATAATGAGCAGTTTGGAAATATTTATTTTCAACTTTTAGCATACTGTTGGCACTCCAGATTCTTCCCACCGGCAGGTAAGCCTCTCCTAACAGGACTTCATCCAAATCAGTGTAACTTTCCACCTTGGAAAGATCCTGAGAATATTCTTCCAAGAAACTGGAACAGGAGCCAAGTAATAAAGTTATACAAAATATACCTAATATCTTTTTCATATCTCAATAGCTTTAAAATGAAACGGTTAATCCAAATGAATAATTGGGTCGGTCACTTAATTGTATGGTGGCAAAACCGCTTTGGGTTGGTGTTTGGCCTTTTAACTTGGAAGAGCAAATCGTGAATAGGTTGGCTCCCGATAAAGTTAAGGCAAGACGAGATAGATTTAATTTCTTCAAGATAGGGTCTGCAAATTCATACGTGACGCTTAGATTGGAACATTTCAAGTAATTCCCGCTTACAACCCGGTGATCCCCGTAATCATGCATATTCCACACGGAATTGGCAATGGTTTGTATATCTGAATAATCAGATTTGTCGCTCCAATGACGATTGTATTTCCAGTACGCATCACTTCCTTGGCTAATAATTGCCGGTATGTCTGTATGAAGTTCATCCCCGGACTTTTTCCAGCGTTTTAGGTAATCTTTACTAACGTTATTTTCTGCCCGGATTTCGTCGGCACTCATTGTCGCGTCGGCCTTGGGGGAATACATGGCGAATAAACGGATTTTATTACCCATGCTGTAAGCAAAAGAACCGCTCAGACGAATATTTTTCCAGCGAACACTTGTGTTCAAACTACCGGAAATTGTCGGTTCTCGATTGCCGGATGCTTTCAAGACACGAGTATAAGTGTCGTATTTGCTTAACCCGCGAAGTTCTTCTTTGTTGTCTTCTCCGTCATCGAAAATGGGGCCTCCGTCAACAGGGCTTAATCCCATGAATTTGTAAGAGTAGAATGTTCCGATGGCTTTTCCCTTTACCAGTGCGGTTCCTTCCAGGAAATTGTTAAGTTCGTATTGGTTGGCATCCGGATCACTTTCCATTTTGTTGAACGTCTTGGAGAATGAAGTGGATAATGTCCAGCGAAAATCCTTCGTGTTGATCGGTGATACGGTTAAAGCCACGCTATAACCGCTGTTGTCCACGTCACCCCCGTTTACGACGTAGGAGTTTCCATCCACCCCGTTCATGGATGCAATCTTTTTGGTCATGAAGGCATCTTCCGTGTGTTTCCAGTAATAGGAACTCTCGATTTGTAATTTATTTTTAAATAAAGAGAATTCCAATCCTAAGTTATATGATCGGGTGGTTTCCCATTTTAAGTCCGGGTTCGGGTAACGTTCCACGGTGGCAACATTCTCGTTATAATATGCGTTTGTCGGTTTTTTGGAAATAATCATTAGTGGAGTCTGGTCACTCAACATATTTCCTTGATACCCGAAAGAGGCTTTTACCCGTAGAAAGTCGATCCATGAAAATTGTTGAATCCATTCATGTTCTGATAAATTCCACATGGCAGAGGCAGACCAGATGGGCAATAATTTGTCATTACTTTGATCCCCGAAACCGTTAGAACCGTCAACACGTGCATTTGCATTTACCGTGAAGAAGTTGAAATAACTATAAGATACGGATGCATAGAACGAAATCGTGTTACTTATCTCGTTTGTGATTGTCGGGACATTACCGGCTAACCAGGTTCCGTAATTCGGGTAGTCGCTCAGACTGATATTGTCCACGAAACTCATTCCCCGGTCTTTGAAATACCCGCGGGTGACATTGCTATATCCTTTGTAATGTGAAGAACTCATTTCGAAACCGACAGAGCCATTAATATTGTGTTTGTCATTAGCACCAAAATATTTGTTGGCATTTAATTGCAGGCGGATCGTGTAAGAGTTATTATTTGATTCTTTCCGGCTGAGTTCGCCCCCGTATGGTAGTTCGCTACTACCTCCTTCACTAACATATTCCTCGTAATAATCATCCCAGACTTCGGTGTAAGGCGTGGGTAAAATCCCGTATTCTGTTCCTCTCAATAATGCCGCGTGAAAGGTTTTCTCTCCCCACCAGCCCTCGATTGTCGTGTGGGAGGTTGAGTAAGAGGCGATGGCATTGGCATTTAGCCAGCTGTTGAATTTGAATTGTAAATTTGCGTTCACCGTCAGCCCGGCTCCTTCTTGTCCGTAAGAACTGTTATCCAGTTCATTCAGTATGTTGTAATTGTAATATTCCCAGTTACTATATTTCCTCTCGTAATAGGCGTATTCTCCGTTGTCCTCGAAGGCGGGGATTGCCCGACTTGTTTTGTAGGCGTATTGCATGGGGGCGATTTCTTCCTGATAATAATCACGAGAGGATACGTTCCCATTCATACTTAATGAGGCTGTTAACCACGGGGTTAGATTTGCATCAAGGTTTAAGGCTGCCGTGTAACGTTCATTGTGGTCTTTCCAGATCACGTCATTATCCCGGTTGTAGCCGATAGAGGCATAGTACCGGGCCTCTTCCGAACCTCCGGAAATACTGATTGTGTGCTGGTGGGATAAACTGTTGCGCATCAGCAAGTCAAACCAATCCGTGTTGACGGTTTCCAAACGGGCCACTTCCTTGTCAAATTCCGGTATCGTCAGTTCATGGTTGTATAATTTATTTATAAGTCCCTCGTAGCCCACCATGGACATATCACTGGGAAATTGGTAGTGATTGGCAACTAATTCTCTAGAGAACTGGATGCGTTCTTTTGAGTTCATGACATTGATCTGGCGATCGGAGTAACTTGGGCGTTGTCGTAGGGTCATGGTCATGGCGTAAGTAACAATCGGGCGACCGATACGTCCTTTTTTAGTCGTGATTACAATAACCCCGTTTGCCGCTTTCGTCCCGTAGAGAGCCGTTGCCGCGGCGTCTTTTAATACGTCTATACGCTCAATATCTTGTGGGTTAATCCCCGCGATGGCATTCCCGATACGGTTGATGTAGTCCGGGTCATTTAATTCTTCGGGGGAGATCGGAACGGGATCTTGTACGACAATTCCGTCCACCACCCATAACGGTTCACGGTTTCCGATCAAGGTGGATGTACCGCGAATACGTAGCTTTGGAACGACACCGACTTCACCGGAATTACTCATGACCATCATGTCTGGTACTCGTCCTTGCAGCATCTGGTCTATGGATGAAGTTCCGGGGATCATTAGTTCATCCATGTTGAATGAGTTGACTGCGCTTGTATTTTTCCGGCGGTCAACTACTTGATAACCGGTGACAACCACCTCGTCCATTTCTTGGGAATCTTCTTCCATGACGATAATTAAATCTTTTTCTCCTTTGTAGGAAATGGTTCGAGTCTTCATTCCAACGAAAGAGACAATCAGTTCAATGTCGGCATCTTTAGACGGAGCGATAATAAAACGTCCGTCTTTATCCGTGGCGACTCCTATTGTTGTCCCTTTGATGAGAACGGTAACCCCGGGGAGTGGCATCTTATTTTTATCTGTAACAGTGCCTCGGATTTGAAGAGGATTACTCGTATCGGTTTGTTTCGCCGGACGGATGATGATCGTGTTATTGTCAAATCGATACGTGAATTCTTTCTGTAACATCTGGTTCAGAACATCGGTAAGTTTCATTTTTAATTGAGGCATCTGTACCATTTTTCGGATGTTCAGTTCATTTTCACTGTAAAAAATATCATATTTCAGTTGTTGCGTGATGAGGTCAAATACTTGTTCCATCATCATTTGTCGTGTTGTAAATGTAACACTGTCTCCTTGGGTCAATGGGTCTGCTTTACAGGTCTGGTAACCTGTAAACAAACTTAGTGCAATGAATGTGACAAGCATGACCCCTTTTTTTAACTTTTCTTGTAGATAAAAAAATGTGATCTGACTCTTTTTTTCCATAATTTTGTAATTAAATTAATATTAGCCTTTTATTTTGCCGACTGCAAAATGGAAAATAAAAGGTGGTATTGATAAGGGAATGGGTTATTTCGGAACTCATTCCTTTTGTTTTTCTATTTTCTTTACGGTGATCGTTCTGCCATCAATGTCAAATGTAATATTTGTTGTTTCTTCCAGATATTTTAATGTTTTTTCCAACGGGTAATGTTTATTAATAACTCCCCGGAAATGCATATCCCTGATTTCTTCTTGTTGGTAATGCATTTGGAAATCGTACCATCGTTCTAATTTTCTCACGATGTCTTCAAAACGGTAACCTTTAAAGTAGAATTTCCCGTCAAGCCATGAGGTGTAGAGTTCGGTTTCAACTGTTTTTATCTCGATCTCTCCCGTGTTGTTGTTTAGTGAATATTGTTCGGATGGTTGTAATATTTTTTCTTCATGATCAGCTATTTGTATGGCCACTTTCCCCTGTACTAAGGTTACTTGCCAGCTTGGATCTTCTGGGTAGGCTGAAACATTGAAACGGGTACCCAGTACGGTAACTTTCTTGTCACCCGAGTGAACAATGAAAGGTGAATGTTCATTTTTTTTGATGTCGAAAAATGCCTCTCCTTCAAGATAAACTTCCCGACAGGCGGAGGTAAATTGAACCGGGAATTTTAACGTGGATTCCGAGTTTAGCCATACGGTTGATCCGTCGGCCAGCTTTAAAGAGAATTCTCCACCTTTCGGAATAATCAGTTGATTGTATTCGGTGGGGAGGTTTTCTTCCCCGAGAGAATCAATATTATAATATAGGGCATTACTTACAGAATCTTTCGAGATTTTTACTCCTAGATCTTTTATAGAGATATTTTGTTCCATATTTTCAAGGTAGAAATGTTCCCCCGTTGCCAGTATTAATTTTGCTTTAGGTGGAACGGACCGAATGTCTGTGTGATCGGTATCAGATGTATCGGATTGTTGAAAATACCATAAGTAAGAACCCAAGGATAATGCCAGCATGAAGACAGCTGCGTATTTAAAAATACGAAGTTTTAATGATGGCTTGGAATACCCTTTACATCTTGATTGTACGTTTTTCCATGCGGAATTAACCTCGTCATTTTCATTCTGCAAGGAATAAAAAGCTCTTCTGATCAGAAAGTATATTTGTTTATTCATGTTTTTCCAGTTTCATTTCGTTTAAGGGGATCGAAACCGGAAAATGGGTGACCCTAAAATGAAATATTTTTCATCTTTTTTTCAAGTAGCTATTAATCAATAATAAAAGGTAAGCTCTGTCATCTAATTTTTCTCTGAATTTACGGTAAGCTTTTGATAAATGAGTTTTTACCGTGTTAACGGATATATTCAGTTCCTCTGCGATGTCTTTATACTTTTTACCATCAATGCAATTCATGACAAAAACAATTCTACATTGTTCGGGAAGTTCTTGCAGGATCTTTTTCGCTTTTTCTAATTTCACGACCTCTTCTTCTGAATATTCCGATTCTTGTAGATAAGTGATGAATTCGGCAAGACGGGGAAAATGAGTGCGTTCCATCAATTGTTTTTTCAGGTAATGTAGCGCTCCGTGTCGCACGGTAGAATAGAGGTAAGTCTGGATTGTTGTTTTGATTTCTAATGTTTTACGATTATTCCATAAATATACGAAAGCATCTTGGACAATATCTTCACTGATTTGTTTATCTATCACGATTCCTTGGCAGTAACCACGCAACGGGGCATAGTAATTTTTAAAGAGTTGCTCGAAAGCTCTTGTATTTCCTTTAAAAATTTCACCATAATCCATTGTACTCGTGTCTTTTTTTGCCTCCATATCAGTTTGTTCTCATTCAGTTCACGTCTTTTTATATTCTTCGGGCATAAATTTATATCGACTTGGAGGGTAAATTTATGAAACAAATTTTGTAATTTGAAATATATTCCGGTTAAATATTTTGTTTAGAAAGTATAGAAAAAAGAAACCGGAATACAGAAATAGTTCCTGTACTCCGGCCATCCAAACTAGAATGATCATCAACTTATGATCAGAATTGATTTTTATATTTTGGTTTTATGAACGTTAAATTTTCTCCAGCATAATTTCTAATTCCCCACTGTTACTCCCGGAATAGATGATTTTACCTCTCGGATCGATGACTAAAAATGTCGGAATACTATTTAGGTTGTAGTTTGTTCGGGTGTCTTTACTCAATTCCGGGGTGGCGAGATACTGATTCCAAGGGAGTTTTTCTTCTTCCAGCGCTTTCTGCCAATCTTTTTCACTTTTATCCACAGACAAGCTGATAAAAGTTACTTTTTCTCCGTATGTCTTGTGCATTTCCCGCAGGTGAGGGAAACTTGCCCGACAAGGTCCGCACCATGAAGCCCAGAAATCAATCACCGTGTGATGATCTTTTTTGAGCTGGGAGAGTAGGGTGGCTTTTTTCCCGTCAGGAGTAGTCATTTCTCCGTCTCGTAACGCTTTACCTTGTACGAAAGTACGGGCTGTTTGCAGGTATTGACGAAACTGTTGTAATGCGAGGCATGTGTCTTGATAGGGAGCGAAAAATTCGGTTAGTTCATCCAGGTACGCCTGATCATAAGTGAAAGGCTTTTTTTTCAATTGTTCCGCGAGATAGAGATTTACAGCCAAGTTTTGATGACTCCTTATAAATTCTTTCGTTTGGTTTTCGAGCTTGATTTGTTTGGCATACGAGGTTTTGAAGTTTTCAACATTCCCGTTTTCCATGTAGGCTTTGGTGAGGGATTCGATTTCATGGCGCGGGGATATGGTTTGTTGTTGGTATTGATAGAATATATCCTGTGCAACAGAACCTTTCAACGTGTAATTCTTCTCTTTGCGAATATCATACAGCCAAAAAGATTGTGGCAGACTATCGATATGGGGAGTTTGAAAGGTCAGGTTGCCGTTCTCAACAAAAAAGCCGATCTCCACATATTTATTGGGGCTTTTGTCTTTTGATTCTTTGTTTGTATTTGCGTGCTGATCGTTCATGCTTAGTCGGCAATACACGGGGGTATTTACTTTTCCTTGAAGTTCAAATCTTCCATTGATGACATATCCTGAGGCAATTTTCTTATGGTATTCCTTGTAAGATGCCAAGGTCACTTCGGTACTATCAATGGCTCCGGGAACCGTACCGCGTAACACGAAATGATCTGTCGGTTTTTCGATACAGGCAGCCATCGAACCGAGAAATAAAAGTGATAATAGATATTTCATGATGATCTATATTTAAATGATTAAGAAATAAATAAGTATGTTAGCGGGAACGTTCTTTGTAAGTTTTGAATGTAGTCTCCACGAACATTTTGTATTGACTCTCCGGTAATTGGGGAATCACTTTTTCTCCGATTGCGGCAAGCCGGGCGTAGTTGGATTTGCTAATGTGTTTTTCCAGAGTCAGAAATACAAACGAGTAATCGTATAGTTCCTCAACTGTTAAGGAGGACGCTTTATTTTCTATCACGGGAATGATTTTTTTGATCAGTCTTGTACCAAGTTTGGCGAGATGCGTTGTGTCCGGTTCTTTCATTTGCCATGTGATCGCCCGGTAGCCCATGACATACGGGATGATTTCTTTGACATCGTTTTTGGTTACATTTGTCTCGATTATTTTGGCGATCTTGTCTATTTTTTGTTGATCGACTAGTGTTGCCAGATTGGCCATTTCTGTCAATATCTCCTGTTGATTTATATTTAAAGTCGAGACTTGTCTTTTTAATTCGGAAACGGGAAGGGAATTTTCTTGCTGGAACCCGCGGATATAGTCGTTTAGAGCTTTTTGATATTTGGGGAATAAATAGTTGTCTACTTTTTCCGCTCCGACATTTTCCCGGATAGAAGTTAGATTTGACAACAGGTAATTGAAGAGAGGGGTACCGATCTGGCAGCTCCGGTCTTCGTAAATACCCCAAAATTCCTTTTGCATCTTGTCCGAGTCAGATAGTTGTTCTAGTAATTCGTTATATATTTGAGCCGCTTTTTCTTTGTCATTGGCTTCCGATAAACATTCTTTATAGGCGAGTAGCTGCTGTTTACTCATTTCTCCTTTCGCGTAAAGTTGGTGCTGGTAGGGAAGAGTATTTTCTTCTTCCAGCCCCTTTTGTACCCTTTCAATAAATCCTTCCAGATCGCTACTCCCGGTCAGTTTATGTTGTACCGTGCCATCCGTGCGAACAATTAAAAAAGTGGGATAAGCGTGAACACCAAATTTTTTACTTAATTCTTTGCCTTCCCCTTTTTCCATGTCAAACTTGACACTTACGAATCTGGGGTTGAAAAAGTCCCCGGCTGCTTTTTGAGGGAAAACCTCATTCATCATTTTTTTGCATGGGCCGCACCATTCCGTGTAGCAATCAATAAACAAGAGTTTATTTTCCTGCTTCGCTTGCGCAAGTGCTTGTTCGTAGGAGAGATCCCTAAAATTTACCCCATGCTGTGCGAGTAGCGGGAACGTGAATAAAATACAAATGGCAAAAGATATTATTTTTTTCATACGTGATTTTTTTGATTTAATACAATACGGTGATTATACGAGTTATTATTCCCTAACTAATTGTTTGAATGTTAACCGTAGGGCATCGGCATCATTACCGCTAAAGACAACTTTACCCTCCGGGTCCACCAGCATCAGACGCGGAATGCTGAGTAAATTGTATTTAAACGACAATTCCATCATGCTTTCTCTTTGTGCGGCTCTTAATTGCGCCCACTCCATTTTTTCTTCTTTCAAGGCTTTTTGCCAGTCTGCATTTTTTTCATCTACCGATACACTGATCACATCCAGCACTTCCCGGCTGTACTCGTTGTAGAGTTTTTTTATAGAGGGAATGGCAGCCTTGCAAGGTCCGCACCAGGATGCCCAAAAATCCAGAATCGTGTAACGTCCCGGTTGGATATGCTCCGATAATTTCACGTTTTCTCCTGTCGGGGTTTCCAGCGAGAGATCGGTGTATATTACTCCTTTATATTGAAATTGTGCAAGTTCCATCCTTTTCAAAAAACGTGGCTTGCGTACGGAATCTTCCACGTGGGCCGTGATACGTGACAATTCCTCCAACTCTTCCTTGGTGCGGGAAAATTCCGTGTTTATCAATGTTTCTGCAATGTATAGAGATAGGGGAGATGTCGGGTATTGGCGAATAAAATCCATGCGGGCCGCGTCGACTTTTGCCTGACGGGAGAGCAATAACGGGTATTGTTCCTCGTAAAGTTTACTGTATTCTTCCGGAGAATATTGGTGTTTGTAGAACCTTGCTTCCAGTAATTTAGACGAGGGAATGTCTGCGTCTGCCTCCAAAGGTTGTAACACTTCACGATAGTGATTGAATTCGGTTTGTAGCGGTCCGCCTGTTACCTTAGCTTTCCCTCGAGTAGAGAGAGGATGCATGAAGATAATGTAGGATAGACTATCGTAATGCTCTGCTTGTAACTCCATTTTTGAATTATCGAGAAACAAGAGTGTACCGTTATTTTTGATTTCTTTTTTATCGGTGACAAGGTCTTTGTTACTGATGGTTATTTTGCAGAACACGGGAGAGGGGGTAACACCTTTTAATTCAAATTGACCGTTACGTACCGTGTCTATACTTAGGTTGATTTCATTGAACGGGTCCTCGATCTGGTTCAATTTAACGATCATCCCGTCCTTCAAACCGGGAAAACTTCCCCGGATGACATACCCTCCCTGTTTGTCGCAGGCACCACATAATAACAGCGCCACGACAATGTAATATAATTGTCTCATTTTGTGAATGGTATTTGTGAAAATGGAGAAAGTTTTGGTTTATCATTCTCCATTTTCAATTTTCATGTTTAATTGTTTTGTGCGTCTCTCACGTAACGTACGCTCATGAATCTTTTATATACATTCTGAACGTAATCTTTTTCCTCGATGGTGGTACTCGTTCGTTCTATCTGTGAAGAATTGAAACGAATTCTCCGGTAGTACACGGCGGTTGATTGCGTGTAGCTTTCGTCAACCGTGCTGCTCCAGTAATACCCGTATTCACGGACTTGACGTAGGTATTGAAAAAGAGGAGTTCCCGGTTGTAAACTGACATATCCGGCAAGGAGTAAATGTATGCCACTTCCCGTTTCATCCTGTTGTATGAGTTCACCCTCGACAGAACCTCGCCATCCTGTATCGTCGAGTTCACCGGGAGACATTCCTAAAACTTTTTCCAGTTTTTTCCAATCCTCATCCGTGGGTAATCGCCATCCTTCTGGTGCGTTGGCAATGGCATCCTCGTACGTGTATAGATTCCCGTACATATCGTAATCGGCAATGGCTTGATCTTTATCACTGATACTGATTAGGTCACTCCATCCCCATGAATCTTTTAATTCGTAATACGGGGTTCCGGCTTTGAAATTAGAGGTCATCCAGTCCAGACCGTCATAGCGGACCCAAGTGTATTCGTTTCCCTCGTCATCCGTGAGGGTTCCGGTGCTTTCCGGTTTCACCTGTGGCAAATGATTATCGTCATCATCACACCCGATGCAGAAAGTCATCAGGGCAAGACATATTGTATAGATTATTTTTTTCATATCCTTCTCGTGTTAAAATTTAAATCCCATATCCATGACAATATTTTTAATGATATTGTATTTTTGAATGATGACCGGGAAATTGGCATATTTTTCCTTGAATTCCTGTTCTTTGGTATTGAATAAAGCTTGCGTGAAGGCCGTCACGTCATTGCTTCTTGACGGGAAACTGGAATAGTAGGAGGATATGAAACCGTAGGCATACAAGTCATCCCCCGTGGGCCTGCTTATTCCTAGATCCGAGTAATATTCCCCGTAATATTCACTGCAGAATGAATAAAATTCGGTGAAAACACTTGATTCCAAATTTTTTATTTTATTGCTTGCAATATCCAGAAGAATACTTTGCCGGAAAGTGTAAATTTCATCCTCGCTCATCGTGGGGATTTTGTCGCAACTAATGGCCAAACAACGCATTCCGTTATAAAAATCGTAGTATTTGTACGTGTTTTGATCCCGGTTGTACGTGTAGATTTGCCCGGCAAGTAAGATGGAGTAGGGGCGTATCTGGCTCCCTAAATGGGAAAGTATCTGATTTTCCGCGAAATCAATACCCGTTTCCTTGATCGTTTGGCCTTGCAGGTAGTTGAACTTCAGTCCACTGGTAAGGCTTGTCATGGAGTATCCCAAGTCGATGATTTCCGTGAACCAGTAAGGTGTTCCGTCTGCATTTGTACCTCTTTGTTCGTGGCGTAAAGTATCGTTGAAGAGTAGATGCACCCCGTTAGTTTCGTAAAAATTTCTACGTAATACAGATTCGGGATCGGTGGCATCGGGTGAAATGGTAAAATAATCATCACGTGCCCCCGTTGGCGCCAATGTATCTTCTTTACCGCAAGAAATAATGAATATACAAAGGGTTATAATATAATATATTTTGTTCATGGCTTTCATGTTTAATGATTAATGGTTTCCACCGGAATACGATCCGGACGTTCGTTTTTACTTAAATTGTTTTGGAAATCCAGAACTTCTTTCGGGAATGATAATGTATATGCCTTATCGTTTGCCTCTAACTCGAAAACCCGGGTGCGTATGGCAACATAGTCATAAACAGATAAACTCAGTTCATAATCCGTAAAGACGTGTTGAAAGCTTTTTGACCAAGGATATTTTTCGCATACGGTGTAACGGCGTAAATCATACCAGCGGTGGCCTTCCAAACACAATTCTCTTTGACGTTCATGACGGATTAAATCAATCAAGGCGTTACCGCTTTCGGTGATTGCCGGGGGCGTGCTGAAACGTTTCGCCTGTAATAAACCGAGAATCCGGCGAGCGGTGGGTTCGTCATCGTCGAACGCGGCAGCCTCGGCCAAATTCAGATAAGCCTCGGATGTTCGGAACATGAAATTGTCCGACACGCTACAAGCTTCGTTATAATGACTTCTTCCCCAGTATATTTTTTTGTAATAATAACCGAATGTTCCTTCCGTGATGTAAAGGGATTTTCGCAAATCATTGTCATTATCAAATGCTTTAATCAAGTCCTCTGACACGTAAAATGGGTATTGTTCCTCGTTACTATCACTCCCGTAGATGTAGGAGGATAGTAAATGTCCCCCCATGGAGAATAGTACTTCGCTTGATTGCGAGGTGAATACATTGTCCTGTCCGGCGAACGATTTCAGATCGGTCAGGTTATCGTTTCTGTCAAGTACGTATTGTGCGTATGTCCGGGCATTTTTGTAATCTTGCATATAAAGATACACGCGACTCATTAATAAGTAGGTAGCTGTCAGGTCTGCCCGGTAGACAGACTTACGACTGGTTTGGGCAAGACATTCTTCCGCTTTTTTCAAATCCCGTATAATTTGTTCGTAAATCTCGGACACGCTGCTACACGTGTAATCCTTATCCTCAATATAGGAGGTGAGTTTTAATGGGATCCCCTGTGTTTGGGCTGCTTTTGACGGGGCATAAGGTTCTGCATACAGGTTTACCAGCGAGAAATAATACAGGGCTCGCAGGAAACGAGCCTCTCCTTCTATCCGGATCTTATTTAATTCTTCCTCGTTTCCTTTTGCACTGACATTTTCCAGTTCATCCAGAATCATGTTAGTTGCATTGATGTATTGGTAGGTCGATTTCCAGAATGAATTTTCTGTTCCGATCATGGTTCCTTTAATATCAATGCCGACATTTCGTTGCCAAGTGTAATACCCGAATATACTACTGCTCATTGGGTCGAAAGCGGAACGATCTACTTGCGATCCGTTTTGCTGTAATTCGTCGGACATGAAATGAATGAAATAACTGTACGGGTCGCCGTTCATGGAACTTCCTCCGGAGCTGGTACTGCTGATCTTGCCGGCGGGGAGATAAGCGCTTCCTAGTAATAGTTCGTCAAGGTCGGTAATGTTTTCAACTCTTGCCAGATCCTGGGAGTATTCTTCCAAGAAACTCGAACAGGCACTCATGGAGAGTAATAGTAATCCGATAAATAATATATTTTTCATGGAATCCTGTTTTTAAAATGAGACACTTAAACCGAATGAATAAGTCGGACGTTCGGATAATTGTATTTCGCTGAATCCTCCTTGTGTGGGTGTTTGACCTTTTAATTTGCTGGAACAAAGCGTGAACAGGTTAGTGCCTGATAACGTCAGGGCCAACCGTGACATCCCTATTTTCGGCAAGATACGCTCCCCGAACTCGTACGTGAAACTAAGACTGGAGCATTTCAGATAGTTGGCACTGACCACTCGTGCATCCGAATAATCATACATTGTCCAAGCGTCCGAGGCAAAGGGTTGTATATCATCAAAAAGATTGGAGTAATGGGTATAGTATCTATAATACGCAGCACTTCCGTAAGACATCAAAGAGGGGATATTTGTGCTTTTCTCGTCCCCCGGCTTCTGCCAGCGTTTTAGAAAATCACGGTGAACATTGAATTCCGGTTTTATATTGTCATTAAACATTCGGAACAAACGGGTTTTGGCACCTAAGCTATACGAGAACATGGCGCTCATACGCAAGTTCTTGTATCGTAGCGTGGTACTTAATCCACCGGACATATAAGGCTCCCTGCGTCCGGATGCTTTTAACACGCGGGTGAAGGTTTCATATTTGCTTAACCCACTTAACTCGTGTTTGTTGTTTTCCATATCGTCAAACATCGGTCCTCCATCCACGGGACTGATCCCGATAAACTTGTAAGAGTAGAATGTGTTCACGGCCTTATCCTTCACGACCACGGTCCCGTTTAGAAAATCCGAGTAATTATAGGTTTGTGCGTCCGGATCGTTCTTCACTTTGTTGAAGTTTTTGGAAAATGAGGTCGATAATGTCCAGCGTACATTCTGTCTGGAAATGGGAGAAACGGTAATATCGACGCTGTAACCCTTGTTTTCCACGTCTCCACCGTTAATTACGTAAGAATCCACGCCGTTCATGTTTGCCACTTCTTTTGTCATAAAGGCATCCTTCGTGCGTTTGTAATAATACTGTCCTTCTACTTGTACACGATTGCGTAAGAGGGAAAACATTAATCCGGTATTGAATGAGCTGGTTTTTTCCCATTTCAAGTTCGGATTCGGATTCCGTGTAATTTTGGAGGTCATTTCATTATAATAAGGGTCCATTGGGTTCTTTTGGATCAACATGACCGGGGATTGATCTTCCAACATGTTTCCTTGGTAACCGAAAGAAACTTTCAGGGTAATATAGTCGATCCACTCCTTTTGCAGCATGTCATGTTCCGAGATGTTATACGCCCCGGATGCAGACCAGATAGGTAAGAATTTATTATTACTCTGGTCTCCGAACTTGTTGGAACCGTCCACGCGGGCATTCACGTTTACTGTGAAATAGTTTTGATAACTATAAGAGAGAGTAGCATACCCGGATAGCATATTCGTCAGATTATCCGTCACGCTCGGGACATTGCTTGCCAACCACGAACCGTAAGTCGGGTAATCTGAAATACTGATGTTACTGACGAACATTTTACCCCGGTCGGGATAATACCCGCGATCCACGCTTTTGAAACCGTTGTATCGAGAGGAACTTAATTCGAACCCGGCACTGGCATTGATATTATGCTGTTCGTCGGCTCCGAAATATTTGTTGGCATTAACCTGTAAACGAGCCGTGTAAGAGTTACTACGGGTTTCATTTCGAGTCAATTCACCCCCGAAAGGTAACACGCTATTACTGTCTTCGCCGGGGGTGGGAATTGTTCCGAATTCCGTTCCCCGAAGAGAGGCGGCATAGTATGTCTCTTCTCCCCAGTAACCTTCGATCTCGGCGTTGGAATTCGTGTAAGAAATGATGGCATTTGCGTTCAGCCAGTTTGTAAAATTGAATTTAAGGTTGGCATTTACGGTAATTCCGGACGTGTGTTGATCGGTATAACTGTTTTCCAGTTCGTTCAAAATGTTATAATTCCGACGTGAACTGTTGCCTGTCATTTTCTTGTAGTAAGCGTAATTCCCGTTTTCATCGTAGGCAGGGATTGCCCGGCTGGCATTGTATGCGTAATCCATCGGGTTTATGGCATCTTGATTGTATTCCCGGTGGCTGACATTCTCTTGCATCTGGAAAGAGGCTGTAAACCATTTGGTCAGTGTGGTTTCCACGTTTAATGAGGCCGTGTAACGTTGATTGTAATTCCCTTTGATAACATCGTTATCTCTGGAAAAGCCGATAGAGGAATAATAGCGGGTTTTCTCGGAGCCTCCTGAAATACTAACGGTGTGTTGATGGGAAAAGGTATCTTCAGTCAAAAGCTTGAACCAATCGGTATTCATGGTTTCAAGTTTGGCAACCTCTTGGGAAAATTGCGTATCCGTGAGTTTTCCGTTGTACAGGTCATTCAAAAGTCCCTCGTAACCTACCGGGTTTACACTCCCGTTGTACACGTAATGCTGGTCAAATAATTCACGGGAAAGTTGGATTCTTTCTCTTGAATTCATCACGTTAATTTTCCGATCCGTGTAGCGCGGGCGTTGCCGGAAAGTAGTGGTCATGTTGTAGCTGATAATCGGGTCTCCGACACGTCCTTTTTTCGTTGTGATCACGATTACCCCGTTGGCCGCTTTCGTCCCGTACAAGGCGGTAGCGGCGGCATCTTTCAGAATATCGAGACGTTCAATGTCTTGCGGGTTTAGTCCGGCAATGGCATTACCGATCCGGTTGATATAATCGGGGTCATTTAGTTCCTCTGACGAGATGGGTACAGGGTCCTGCACGATGATTCCATCCACGACCCACAACGGTTCCCGGTTCCCGACCAATGTCGATGTTCCCCGGATTCTGATTTTGGGGGCAACACCCACTTCTCCGGAATTCGTCATTAAGATCATGTCTGAAACTCGTCCTTCCAGCATCTGGTCGATGGAGGTGGCACCCGGAATCATAATATCATCCATTTTTACTGAAGTGATGGCACTCGTGGATTTTTTCTTATTAATGACTTGATAACCGGTGACAACCACTTCTTCCATTTCCTGTGAATCTTCTTCCACCACGATGGTCAGGTCCTGTCCCTTGTAAGGAATGGTCTGGGTTTTCATTCCGATAAAAGAAACGAGTAACACGATGTTGGAATCTTTCGGCTGAACCATTTCGAATTTCCCGTTCATATCCGTGGAGACTCCTGTGGTGGTTCCCTTGATTAGCACGGTCACGCCGGGTAGGGGAACTTTCTTTTTATCCGTGATGGTACCTCGTATTTTCTTGATCTGTTCCTGTTGTTGAGGTTCTGCCTTACGAATGACGATCACTTTGTCGAGAATGGAGTAGGTGTACCCGCTATTTTTCAGGCAAGCATCGAGAATGGTTCTCACGTCGGAATCCTTCACGTTCATGGTGATTGATCCGATATGATCCAATTCCTCCACGTTATAAACGAACGTGTAGTCGCTCTGCTGTTTTATGATCCGGATGATTTCCCGGATGTTACTATTTTCGACTGAGACCGACAATCTGGCTTCTTGGGCGTAAATCCCAGCCGACAAATTCATGCAGAATAATAGCATCAACAAGCTGCTTAATTTCATAATTAACAGTAGTTTTTTTAATTTTTCACGCGTACAAGCGTGAATAAAACAATCTTTTTTCATAATTTTGTTTTACTGATTTGTACTAACACTCGCTTTGACCGGGGAGTGTGGTTTACGAATTATAGCGATGGGACGTGCTGCCAACATGTCCCGTTTCTATTTTCAGATTACTGGATGTATATGGTTTTTCCCTCCTTTCTGCACGTGACTACGTGCGTC
Organism: Butyricimonas sp. RTP31003st1_G1_RTP31003_210430; assembly: GCF_040920905.1. Classification (NCBI taxonomy): domain Bacteria; kingdom Pseudomonadati; phylum Bacteroidota; class Bacteroidia; order Bacteroidales; family Odoribacteraceae; genus Butyricimonas; species Butyricimonas sp. RTP31003st1_G1_RTP31003_210430. The sequence continues at coordinate 39,962 of NZ_JBCOSQ010000042.1, forward strand.
TCTTCAATCAATTTCAGAACCTTGTCAATATCTTCGTAACGAGATGTCTCGATGGTGAATTTCCGTTGTTTCAGGCTTTCTTTTTCGAAAATAACTTTGAATTCGTACCAGCGGGATAATTCCTGCATGATTTCTCCCAGTGGTTTTTCGTCAAAATAGAACATATCCCGTACCCATGCCGTTACGACGTTCGTGTCAACCTCTTTTACTTCGATGTGGGCGTTTCCCGATGTGGTGATGGCTTGCTGGCCGGGGGAAATGATTGTCGTTGTTAGGCCATTGCCTACTTCCACTTTCCCGTTCACGAGGGTAGTTGCTACATTTCCGTCGGGAGCGGAGGCGTTCACGTTGAACGTGGTTCCCAACACGGTGACCGTGGTGCCCGCGGCCTCAACGATGAAACGGCGGGTGGTGTCGGGTGTCACCTCCAGATAAGCCTCTCCTGTTAAGCGGATTTTTCGCTCCTTTCCCTTGAATTGAACGGGATAGGTCAGTGTACTTTCGGAATTGAGTTTCACGGTTGTATTGTCGGAAAGACGGACGGTGTATTCCCCGTATTTGGGAACGATAATCGTGTGATAGATTTCATCAATTTCAACCGTCTCTTTTTCTGCGGTAGCATAGTCGATTTCTTGTTTTTCCGCATGTAAGGCAGCATTGTTATTTAAAGCCAGCACGGAAGATTGCGGGTCATCCAGCGTGATTTTATTTCCGTTTTCCAGTACAAGCTGCACGGCAGAAACAGGTTGGGGAGAGGAGATTATTTCTTCGTTCGGTTGTGTAAGATAGTAGTATGTCCCTGTTATGGCAAGAACTAACACGGCGGCACTTGCCACCAGACGGTAGAGGGTATGTCGGAATGGCCGGGAGCCTTTTTTCCCGGTACGATATTTTTTCTCGAATAAATTCCAACCTTCTGCCGTGGATGGTGAAGTCGCATTTCCATTGAATGATTTTTGGCGTAATTGTTCATAAAAAGCCTTGTTTTTTTCGTCTCTTTCCATCCATGCAGAAAGTCTCCGTTCTTCTGATTCGGGCAGGATTCCCAAACGCTGGAGAGCGATGAGGCGGGCAACTTCTAGTTTCGATAAAATATCTTTTTCCATCTTTTCGTTCCGTTTATTTTTTATGGAATATCCAATTTTCACTTTGAATACGGATGAGGGTGAAAACCGGGTGAGTCGATTTTTAATTTTTTTTCGGAAAGATATATCATATACCTTGGAAAACCCTTGAACCATGGTTGCGAGGCCCTATATAATAATATGAATATATCTTCCCGGTTAGCTAATATACTACATGATATGCCTTACTTGCAAGAATAATCTTATCAAAGATCTATTTTATCGAAGATGAATGCTCTATGAATGCAGGATGAATGCTTCGTGGTCTAAATGAACTATCAGGAAAGTACTAGGAGAATGATAAATTGACATAGCCTAAAGCTGGGGTAAAGCCGGCCTTTTACTAGGGTAATAATCTCCTCGGGGCCTTTCATCACCCTTTTATCGCCCTTTCATTACCCTTTGCCAATATACCGGAAAAGGTGGGGAGAGGTGACGATAAGAGGTGTGGGAAATTATTAGGGATATAAAACTATGGTATAACGGTTGTATAACCGTGAGTGGGGCTGAACGGGCATTGGTTTTCCGGATTAAAATGGATTTTTGAATTGTTACATTGAAAAAAAATTTATACCTTGTCAACTCATTTTGACAAGGAAAATTAATCATTAAATAAATAATAAATATGTTTGATAAAAGCGTGTATGTAAATAGAAGAAAGCAACTTATCGACAAGATGAGTGGCGGCTTGGTATTGATACTGGGTAATGAGGAAGCTCCTGCAAATTATCCGTCTAACACGTATAAATTCCGTCAGGATAGTTCTTTCCTTTATTTCTTTGGTTTGAACATGCCCGGGTTTGCCGGGTTGATGGACGTGGATTCCGGGGACGTTTGTCTGTACGGAAACGACGTGGACATGGACGATATTATTTGGATGGGACCGCAACCGAGCGTGAAGGATTTGGCTGCCAGCGTGGGTGTGACTTGTTCCGCTCCTTTCGGTAAATTGGCCGAGGCTTTGAAAGAGGCCATCAGCCAGGGACGCAAGATTCATTTCTTACCGCCTTATCGCTATCACAACATGTTATTGTTGGAGGATTTGTTGGGTATTCATCACTCGCTGATTAAGAATTATTCTTCTCTGGAATTGATCAAGGCCGTGGTGGCATTGCGTTCCGTGAAGGAGGCTTGCGAAATCGAGCAAATTAACTTGGCTTGTAATATTGGTTACGAGATGCACGTGGCTGCTATGAAACACGCATTGCCGGGACAGAAAGAGCAATATATTGCCGGGTTGATCGAGGGAATTGCCGCCTCTTACGGAAGTCTGGTTTCTTTCCCCGTGATCCTTTCCCAGAATGGCGAGACGTTGCATAATCACGATCATAGCAAGACATTGACCGTGGGACGTATGATGCTGACGGATGCCGGGGCGGAGAATAATATGAATTATTGTTCCGATTTTACCCGTACGGTTCCGGTGGGCGGACGTTTCGATCAACGTCAGAAAGATGTATATAATATTGTATTGGCTTGTAACAACAAGGCGATGGAGATTGCCCGTCCGGGAGTGACGTACCAGTATGTGCATCTGGAAGTATGCAAGATTCTGGCTCAAGGGTTGAAAGACCTTGGCTTGATGAAAGGCGATGTGAATGCTGCCGTGGCAGCTGGGGCTCACGCATTATTCATGCCTCACGGGTTAGGTCACATGATGGGACTTGACGTGCATGACATGGAGGATTTGGGACAAATCTACGTGGGTTATGACGACGAGACTCGTCCAATCAATCAGTTCGGTACTTCTTCTTTACGTATGGGTCGTAAGTTGCAACCGGGATTCGTGGTTACCGACGAGCCGGGTTGTTATTTCATCCCCGCTTTGATCGACCAGTGGAGAGAACAAGGATTGCACAAGGAATTCTTGGTATATGACAAGATCGAGACGTACAAGGACTTCGGTGGAATCCGTCTGGAAGATGATATATTGATCACGGAGAACGGGTGTAAATGTATGGGTGACCGTCGGGCGCCGATTACCGTGGAAGAGGTGGAAAATACGATAAATGGATAAAAATTATAAAGAGCAGATATGAAATTCGTTGTATCAAGTAGTAGTTTTTTGATGCGGTTGCAGGCCGTGAGTAAGGTGATTAGTGGAAAACCTGCGCAACCGATTCTGGATAATATTTTGTTGGTAGCCAAGGATGATACGTTGTACGCCACGGCATCCGACAAAGAAACGACAATGGAGGCCAAGATCGAGTTGGATAACCTGGAAACTCCGGGAAGTATCACGATCCCGGCGAAGTTGTTGCTGGATATTTTGAAAGAGTTTCCGGAACAACCCTTGACGTTTGATATTAACACGGGGACGAACGAGGTAAAGATTATCTCGGATAAGGGAGAGTTTTCCGTGCCGGGAGAGAGTGCTGAGGATTATCCGGTACAATCCGGAATGGACGAGAGTGTGAATACGATTGCAACGAATTGCGGTATGTTGTTGGAGGGGATTACCCGTACGGTTTTTGCCACGGCAAATGATGATTTGCGTCCGGTGATGAACTGTATCTTGATGGAGATGGGACCGGAGAATTTCACGTTCGTGGCTTCGGATGCTCACAAGCTGGTACGTTACAAACGTTTTGACGCCAAGACGGACGGGGATCAGTTCGCGTTGATCCTGCCGAAGAAACCGTCTTTGTTGTTGAAGAATATATTACCGAAGGATGATAGCGAGTTGCGTTTGCAATTCAACGAGAAAATGGCTTGTTTCACTTTCGGAAATTACAAGATGGTTTGTACGCTGGTGGAAGGACGTTTCCCGAACTATAATTCCGTGATCCCGCAGAATAACCCGAAAAAGATCATTATCGAAAAGAAGGAGTTGTATAATTCATTAAGACGGGTTTCCGTGATGGCAAACCAAGCCAGTAACTTGGTGAAGTTTGACTTGAGTAACGGAACGATCGTGATTTCTGCTCAGGACGTGGATTATGCCATGTCAGGACACGAAACGATTACTTGCCAGTACGAGGGAGAAGAGATGGCCATCGGGTTCAAGTCTCCTTTCGTGCAAGAGATATTATCCAACCTTAACACGGAATCTCTGGTATTGGAG